>JBEKLU010000121.1:0-16261 GCA_050010035.1 Roseiarcus sp. | reverse complement strand
CGGCCACCGGAATGCGACAGGATGGTGCGCCGCCAGCGCTCGGCACCGACCAAAATCAACCCATCAAACCAGTGCATCCACTACATATAGACGAGCCTGGGACAACGGGATAAGCCACCGCCACGGGGACTTTAACGCCAGACGGGACTGCGATGACGGGGTACAGCCGCCCATCTCGATCGCCCCACGCTATCTCAACCTCGAAGGTATCGGATGCATACTTGGAGATGATTCCTTGAATAACATCAACATGAAATAGGTCTTTCACGTTGGGTGGTTCATTGGCGATGATGTCAGGAGCCAGCGTCTTATCGTCAAAACCGACGATAAGAAATCCGCCGTTCCGGTTGCGGAGGGCGAGTATGCCCTTGACTATCTTTTCGATGCCAAGTGGGTCATTAGGGTTTATCCAACGCTTCAACTCTACGTTGAGAGTTTCAGAGGGAGTTCCAACAAGTCCGTCTATTAAAGACTTCTCGATCATCGCCGATCCCCGCAGTCTCGCTAGGATGCAACTACACCTGAACGCGGGCAGAGTCATCCTGGAACAGCGTGGGGCAGCAGGATTCGAACCTCCGCCAAACCACTCACGGGCGTTGGGCCGGAAAGGTCCGCTCTCCCCCCATTCCGGTCACTCAGATGGAACATTGTCCAGATTGCAATAGGTGATTTGTCCCCATCTACACCATCGGGCCACGCGCCGGGGCGCGGGCGCGCCGACATCGACCGTCGTCAGCAGTGTGCTGGCGGCTATGGATCAAGGCGCCGGCAGAGGCCGCCGCAATGGCCGTCCGGCCGTCGATCGCGCCAATCGAAGCCGACGCGGGTTCTTTGCGAATCGCGACCTTTTCGCCGCGGGGCGATCACGGGATGCTGCGTTGATGCGCCCGGTTGCGACGCAAGAGCGGGCTATCCCCCTAAATTCTACGTCGGCGCGCGCCGGGCGCTTTTGGCCCGCCATTCCTGGCCGTGCGCGCGCCGATCGTTGATCTTCAGTGCGCCGACGAATCGACCTTGCCGACAACCTTGTAGTCGGCGAGCGCGACCCGTATCGGCCCCATGTCGCCATCGTTCGGACTCACCCACCAGCCGCTCGAATGAAGCAACTCGAGGCGTTCCGCCCCGTCGCGCGGATCGTCGGAATTCGGGAACTCGACAAGATAGGACGCGCCGTCTTCAAGTGGCGCGAAGTCGGGCTCGGGCGGATCGGGCGGGGCTTCGCTGGCCGGCCCTCCCGACTGATTAGCGAAGGCGCAACCATCGTCTGAAAATTGATTTTCCAAGTTATTCACTCCATCCGGGTAGCCAGGCGAAAACAAGATGCATTACAGATCTTGAAAACGCCACCGCAAATCGCGAAAAATACATAATAAATATCGCTCAGCGCGTCGTTTCAGTTTAGTTGTGTGGGAACATTCGCGTCAATAGTTCCTATCTTTCTGCAATTATTGTTGCACTACTTATGTTTTTCCGCCCATTTGAGGGCGGCAACGCGGGGCGCGGCGCGGCTGGCCTTTGGAATGCGCCCGAGCATTTAGCCCGGCCGGCGCCTTTCCGTTTGGCCGGCCTCCCCGAATCGGCGGGCGGCCCGATTCGATTCGCCTTGACCCTGGGGCGCGCCGCGCGCAGCAATGGCCGGGGGGCTTCGGGCATGCGGATTGCGATCGTTCTTGGCGTGAGCCTCTTTTTGGCCAGTTGCGCCTACAACACTGAGACCGTACCGACGGCGGCGAACGATACCGTGATCTCCTACGCGGCCAAGGTGCCCGGTAAGTGGATCGTCTATGTCGACGCCTCCGCGCTCAACCAGGTCGTGCACCCGTCCGATTTTCGATGCACGGCGCATACCTATCCGCTCGATTTCACCGTCGGATTGCCCGCATCGGTAAGAGAGACAATGACTAATATTGTCGCGCAGACGCAGGATTCTGACACGCCGGTCGCGGGAGACTTGGCGATGCATCAAGGTGCGCGCGGTGTCATCTCGATCCGAGGCGAGTCAGTTGAGGCGCTTCTGCGGGTTGTGCCGGGTTTTTGGTCGGCCAGTATCGCAACCGACGTCACGGTAACGGCGGCGGTGACGATCGACGGCAAGGGTGGCCGCTTGTTCGGCAAGACTTTAGAAGGTCACGGGCATGGCGACACGCCCGCCGGCTTATTCTGCTCGGGTGGCGCCGATTCACTGCAGCAGGCGGCCGACAAGGCCCAGCACGATCTTGTGCGCCGCATAGGCGAGGAAATCGGCAACACGGACCGCATCCGCGGCTAGAGCCGCCGCTTGTGGCGCGACCGCTCGCGGCCCCTGCAGCTAGCCGTTACGGCAGTCTTGCTCCATCGAAAACAAATGAGGGGCGGCTAGGCCCGCGCCGCCAAGCCCGTGACGTGAGCGATCTTAGGCCGGGGCCTCAGGACGATGAAAAGCGCGATATATCCGTTTCGCTTATTGCGGGGGCAAGTTTCCGGCGCGCCGCCCCGATGCGCTGTTGCGAAAACCTGCGTAAAGATGACTGCTAAATTTGCCGCGGAACCGTTCGGAAAGATCGCCCCCAACAATTCCGCGCCTAAACCAAATCCCCCCGCTGATGTTCGGGAGTGCGGGCCGCGCGGCGGGGCTTCGCGAGCGGGGGGCCGCGCAGTTCGCTTGCCCCGCCAGGGCGTCAAGGAAGCCCACAGGCGCGCCCGCGGCGCCAAGCCGGCGCTTTTTGTTCGCGGCGGCAATGCTAAGGCGTCCGCGGACCGCCTTCGCACGCCCCGCGGTAAGCGGCTATCGCGTCGCGGGCGGCGCTTGCCCTTCGCCCGATAGACGGTCGAGCTCGGCGCCGCAGAACGAACCGAGCTTATGATCGGCTGACCGCGCCAATTTGGCGGTCCGAGATTTGCGCCGCGTATCGCCGAGCGTGAGCGGGGTGGACAACGGGACGTGGCGGACCCTAAGCTCCCATTCCGGGGCAATGCCCGGCTTGTGATGCTCGGCGCATCGCCGGTTTGGCGTCCCCGTCCGGCCCGGTATTTTTCCGACATAGAAGGGCGCGGCGCACACCGCGCACGACGACGCCCATCGGTTCACGCCGACGAGGCGGTAACCCGCCCACGCCATGGCCAAGAAGCTGAACGATGTCAGCTGCCCGGCAGGTCCGGCGCGCGTGAGGAGACGCAATTTCGGGCAGCTGATCAACAAATGTCTGGCGCTCGCATTCCGCGTTGCGACATCGCCAACGGATCACCCGCAACTTCGGGGTCACGACCAACCCTTGGACCGGCAGATCCTGAACGTCCCGTTTATGCCAGCCGTGCCGGCGCGTTGACCGGTCACCACATCCGGGACAAGAGCCACTGGCCTGCCCAACGGCCGAGACCACCCAACAGCCGCTGACAAGCTCGACGCCTATAACTCGCACACTTGGCCCGGGGACCCACTCTGATTTTGCTCGCATGCACGGGGATATCGACCGCCGGTCAACCGATCAAGCCGCGCATCACAGAGTTTGAGGAAGACCCAGTCCGGGTGGAAAATGCTGTCGGACATGGTTGCGGTTCCTCAGCCTTGGGCCGCGCTGTCCGCCGGGCGCGGCGCGACGCTGATCATGGTCGCGCGGGCCACCAGTTCGGGCGGGTCGTACAGCGTGTAGTCCCGGCTGACCGCGCCCTCTCCGGGTGCGGCCGCCAGACGCCACGCTTCGAGCGCGACGCGGCGTGACCGCCGGCCGCGCGACAGGACAGTGGCGCGGATCTCGACATAGTCTCCGACGCGTAGCGGGGCGAGAAACTCGGCGCCCTCGTAGGCCGCAAGCATGCCGGCCCGGCCGTTGTCGCGGATGCCGATCTCGGTCGAACAATCGGCGAAAAGCCGCATCACGGTCGCCGCCGGGATGAGGTTGCCGCGGTAATGCGTGTCCGTCGTGCCGAGTCGGACCCGCAGCATTGCGTCAGGTTTTGTCATCGCCTTCCTCCGTTTGCGCCGATTCAGGATTGCGATGTCTCGCGCGGCCGGACGCCGATCATGACCGCCTGTGCGACCAGTTCGGGCGGCTCATGAAAGATGCCGCCGGAGAGGCCGCCTTCGAGTTCCTTGTATTCCATGCAGCGCCGGGCCTCGACCGCGGTGCGCCGCGAGCGGTTGCCCTTGCTGAGGCGTCGGGCGCGGATCTCGATATAGTCGCCCGCATAGACCGGTTTGAAGAACTCGGCCTTCTCGTAGGCCGCAAGATAGCCGTCGGTGCCGTCGGTGCGGATGCCCAGCTCCGATGCGCAATCGGCGAACAGGCGCAGGATGGTCGCCGCCGGGATAAGCCCGTGCCCGTAATGGGTGTCGTGCAGCCCGAGCCTGATGCGCAGATAGCCCTCGGGTTCCTTCTCGTCGCCTGCCATGGCTTCCTCCATCTCCAGTGATCTAGCAGAGAATCCGATCAAGCAGTGCCTCGGCATTCTTTTTCAGATACTTCTCCAGCACCGACTCCTTCAGCCGGAGCAGCGGGATTTCCGCCATCAGCCGCTCGTGCGACAGCATGGGCCAGTCCGACCCGAACAGGATCCTGTCCTGCAGCACCGAGTTCATGAACTGCCGCATCGGCTGCCAGCCGCCCTCGCTGGATGCGAGATGGCGCGGTCCGATCGCACCGAACTCCAGATAGACGTTCGGATGCTTCCAGGCGACGGCAACCGTCTCGGCCGCCCAGGGCCAGCCGCCATGGTTGCAGATGATGATGAGCTCGGGGTAATGACAGGCGAGTTCATCGACGAAGCTCGGGTGACCGTGGCGGATCGGGCTGTTCGTCGAGAAATTGATGCCGACATGGATGCCGACGGGAATGCCAAGCTCCGCCGCCTTGGCGTAGAGCGGCCAGCAGCGCTTGTCGGAGATGTCCATATTGAAGAAGTCGGGCATCATCGCCAGGCCGCACAGGCCCAGTTCGCCGTGAAAGCGATTGATTTCGCGGATTGCGGCAAGCCCGTCGCGCGGATCGGCCGAGCCGAAGCCGCCAAGGAAACAATCGGGATCCCGACTGATCGCCGCGGCGACCCGGTCGTTCGACGCGGCGGCGGCGCCGGCGATCGGCTCCGACTGCACGATCGCCCGGATGTTGAGACGCCGCAACTCGGCAACCAGGCTGGCATGGGTCTGCAGGCTGCGGAACTCCTGGCCGTAGACCCGATCATAGCCCTTGAGCGTGGGCGGACGCGGCGGCGGCGCGTCGTCCTCGGTCCAGCGCCACGCCGGCTGTACGCGCATGTCGATGGCGGCGAGACTGGATGATGGCGCGGTGGTCATGAGGCCCCTCCCCTGGCGGCCCGCCGTGCATTGCCCCGCATGCGCACGGTTTCGGCGGTCGCGAAGGCGACGATCGCGAATACCAGGAGCAGGGTTGAAACGGCGGCGATGGTAGGATTGATCTCGGTCCGCAGGTAGTTGAACATGCGCAGCGGCAGCGTCGTCCCGGCACCGCCGCCGATGAAGATCACCATGATGATCTCGTCCCACGAGGCGATGAAGGCGAAGATCGCGGCCGCGAAGATGCTCGGCCGCAGGATCGGCAAGGTGACATGGCGGAAGGTCCAGGCGACGCTCGCGCCCATAGTGTAGGACGCCTCCTCCAGGCGCCGGTCGACGCGCTGGAACCCGGCGACCATGAGGACGACGGTGAAGGGCAACGCCACGATGGTGTGGGCGAGGACGATCCCGAGGAAGCTCCCGATCAGGTGGAATGTGACATAGACGCTGTAGACCGCGATGGCGACCACGACCGAAGGCACGATGAGCGGCGTCATCAGGATCAGGCGGACGAGACCGATCCCGGGAAACGGCATGCGCACGATGACGAGCGCGGCGAGCGAACCGATACCGACGGCAAGCACGACGACGCACAGCGCGATCTTGAGGCTGAGGATCGTCGCATCGATCCATTGCGGGTCGCCGAAATAGTCCTCGTACCAGTGGAGCGAGAGGCCCGGCGGCGGGAACTGAAGGTACATGCCGGAGCTGAAGGAGACCGGCACAACGACCAGCAGCGGCACGACCAGAAAGGCGAAGACGGCAACCGAATAGGCCCAGAGCAGGCCGTTCGGGAGGCGACGCAGGAGGGACGCGACGATCATCGCGCACCCACGTCGCGAAACAGCCGGTCGAAGCCGAGCAGCCGGTCATAGATGGCGAAAAGGCCGATGACGATCGCGACCAGAACCACCGCCATCGCCGTGCCCTCGCCCCAGTTGAGCTGCTGGATCTGCTGCTGGATATAGACCGAGATCGTCGTCTCCTGCGGGCTGCCGAGCAGGGCGGGAGTGATGTAGAAGCCCATCGCCAGGATGAAGACCAGCAGGCAGCCGGCATAGACGCCGGGCAGGGACAAGGGCAGGTAGATGCGCCGGAAGGTCTGGCGGAACGTCGAGCCCATGCAACTCGCCGCCTCGATCAGGCTCCGATCGATGCCGATCATGGTCGAATAGAGCGAGAGCACCATGAACGGCAGCAGGAAATGGCTCATGCCGACGACCACGGCGAAGCGGTTGTAAAGCAGCGGAAACGGCTTGTCGCTGAGCCCCAGGCCGATGATGGCCTCGTTGATGATGCCGTGGCGGCCGAGCAGCACCATCCAGGCGTACATGCGGACGAGCAGGCTCGTCCAGAACGGCAGAAGCACGAACATCATCAGAAGATTGGCGCGCGACCGCGGCAGCCGGCTCAGCAGGTAGCTGACGGGATAGGCGAGGACCAGCGTCACGACCGTGCACTCGGTGCCGATGGCGAGCGTCGTCTCGATGATCTGCCAGAGCGTCGGATCGGTCACCACCGCCACATAGTTCTCGATGCCCGGCGTCGGATCGAGGAAGCTTTCGGCGACGAGGCGAAGCAGCGGGTAGAGGAAGAGGAGCAGGATGAGGGCGAGGCTGGGCCCGACGAGGATGAACGGCAGCAGCCGCATCCATCGCCCGTCACCCGGCCGCATGACCATTCCCATCCGTTCCTCCCGCGATCCGCCGCGCGCCGCGCCCTATTTGGCGATCACCCAGCCGGTGAACCGCTTTTCCGCGGCCGGCCCGTTCGCTTCCCACCAGCTTTCGTCGACGACCAGGGTCGTCTCCAGATGCGCCGGCGAGGTGGCAATGAACTGCCGCACGTCCTCCGGCAGCAACGCGGCCACGCCCCTGTTGCCGCCGGCATAGCCGCTGGCCTTGGCCATCTCGGCCTGGCGGCCGGCGTCCTGCATCCAGGCAATCAGCTTGATCGCGTTGTCATAATGCTTGGCGCCCTTGGGAATCGCCCACCACGAGGTTCGCAGGATGGCATTCTCCCAGGCAACGCCGAGCGGCGCTTCGCCCTTGACGATGAGCTGGTAGGGCCGCCCATTCCAGGCTGTGCCCATGACGCAATCCTTGTTGACGATGGCCTGGACGGATTGCGCGCCGGTCGTCCACCATACGCCGACGTCCTTCTTGAGCTTGTCGAGCTCCTTGTAGGCCAGGTCCTGGTCAATCGGATACATGTTGCCGCGCGCCACGCCGCCATGCAGGGCGCCAAGTTCAAGATTGTCGAGCGCATCCTTCCATAGGCAGCGCGGCCCCGGGAAGTCCTTCTGGTTCCACAGATCCAGGAGCGTTGTCGGGTGCTTGCCCGAGAGCGGGAAGACATCGGTGTTCCACGTCAGGATCGTCGAATAGGGGCCGTCCCAGACGCCGTAATCGGTCACCGCATCCTTCGGCAGGTCGCCCGTCGGCAGTTTCGAGAGGTCAAGTTTCGCCAGAAGCCCCTCCTTGGCTGCGCGCAGGAAGTCGCCGTCGTCGATCTCGGTAAGGTCCCATTCGACATTGCCGCTGGTCACCATCGCCTTCAGCTTGGCGCTGTCGACGGGGGCGCTGGCGACGACCTTGATGCCGGTCGCCTGGGTGAAGGGATCCCAATTGACACTGCGGTTGATGTCGTCGAGTACGCCGCCCGAGGAATTGACGTAGACGACCTGGTCCTGCGCCATCGCCGGGGTGGCAGCCACCAGTGCCGCCATTCCCCCGGCGACGATGACAGCGGCGGCAATGACTGTGGAGATCCGCTCTCGGGTGATGCGCCTTACCATCGTTTCCTCCCTCTCGTTGTTGATCCGGTTCAGTCGATCGTTGTTGTCATTCGCCGGGAAAGATTGCCATGTCCGCGTGGTCCCAGCCGATACGCACGCCTTCCCCGACCGTCACAATCCCCTTGCGGTTGCCGGCTATCTCGGCGCTGACGAGTTCTCCGCTGTCGAGCGCACAGCTGATGTCAATCAAATTGCCGACGAAGGTGACCTTGACGACCCGTGCGGGAAAACTGATTTCCGCCGGCGCACCATCGCCGATCCGGACGAATTCCGGGCGAACCGTGACATGGCAGGCCTGGCCCGCGACCGCCCTCGGAAAGCCGGCGACACGGATCTGCGTGCCCGCGCCGGTCGCAATCAACACCGTCCCGTCGTCGGCGACGCCCAGCACCCGGCACTCGAACAGATTGGTCGAGCCGACGAAATCCGCGACGAAGCTGCTTACCGGATGACGATAGACCGTAACCGGATCGCCGACCTGGTAGATGCGGCCGCCCTGCATGACCGCGATCCGGTCCGACATGGTCAGCGCTTCCTCCTGGTCGTGAGTGACGTAGACGCAGGAGATTCGCAGGTCCTGCTGGAGCTGTCGGAGTTCGATCTGCATATGCTTGCGCAGCTTCCGGTCGAGCGCGCCGAGCGGCTCGTCCATCAAGAGGACCGCCGGTTCGTAGACGAGAGCGCGGGCGACGGCGACACGCTGCTGCTGGCCGCCGGAAAGCTGCGCCGCGAAGCGGTCGCCCAGGCCGTGCAGATTGACCCGGGCAAGCGCCTGCTCGACCCGCTGCTGGATTTCCGGCATCTTCATCGAGCGGATGCGCAGCGGATAGGCGATGTTCTCGAATACCGTGAGGTGCGGAAAGAGCGCGTAATTCTGGAACACGAAGCCGACGCCGCGGCGCTGCGTCGGCACCGTGGAGACGTCGCGGCCATTGATCAGCACCCGCCCGGCGCTCGGTGCCGTCAACCCGGCGATGATGCGCAAAAGGGTCGATTTGCCTGACCCGCTCTGACCCAGCAGCGTTACGAACTCACCCGGCCAGACGTCGAGCGAGACGTCGTCGAGCGCAACGAAGGCGCCGAACCGGTGGGTGATGTGCGACAGGCTGACCGCCGCAACGCGCGGCACGGCGCCGGGTGCCACCGCCCCCGGACCGGTCCGGTCGGCCATCCGGGCCTTATCGGTGGACACGTCCCTCATGATGGCAGCCGCGAACCCGCGGGCGTGCCGCCGATGACGCCGCGCCCGCGTAGCGCGGCGATCTCGCCCGCGCTCCTGCCGATCACAGCCGCCAGGATCCGGTCCGTCGCCTCGTCGAAAAGCGGCGCCGGAAGCCGCGTGCCGACCGCGGCGCCGGCAATCCTGAACCCGGCCCGGGGATGCTGCTTCTCGCCGACGACCCGATGGGGCACCGTCTCGAAGAACCCGCGGGCGGCAAGATGCGCATCCATGAACAGGTCGCCGACCTTGAGGGCGGCGCCGGCCGCCACCCCGCACCCGCAGAGCAGCGCCATCACCGCCGTCTTGTCGCGTGTCCTGGTCCAGGCGGCCAGCCGGTCGAGCACATCGCGGTCGCCAGGCCGCGCCGTCAGTTCCGGCACACCGGCAACCTCGGCCAGAGCTCGAAGCTGCAGCGGCGTCGCCACCGAAACGGCGACCCATTCATCGTCGCCAAGGCACGGCAGCACCTCGTTCACGAGAAGATCGGCACGGGCGTTGCCGGCCGGTTCCTGCGAAGTCCCGGTCAATTGGTAGTGAAGCACCGCGTCGCCGATCATGTGCAGGACACATTCCTGATGCGAGAGGTCGAGCCACGCCCCGGCGCCGGTCTGTTCGCGCAGCAGCAGGCCGAATGCGACGGCGAGCGCGCCGTAGTGACCGACCAGGGGATCGGGATAGGCGACGCCGGAGCGGATCGGCTTGCCCGGCTCATAGCCCGACAGCCGGACGAGGCCGCCGGCCCCCTCGAGCGTCTCGCCATAGCCGACGAATTCCCGGTAGGGACCTTGCGAGCCGAAGGCCGGCATCGTCACGAGCACGAGGCGCGGATTGAGGTCGCGCAGCGCCGCCCAATCCAGCCCCCATTTCGGCAGAACCCGCGCCGAGAAGTTGTTGATCAGGACATCGCTGCGGCGGATGAGATCGTGCATCAGCGCGCGGCCCTCGGCGTCGTCCATGTTCACGACAGCCGAGTCCTTGTTGCGATTCCATTCGTGGAAATAGCCGCCGGTCTCGTAGGGCGGCCTGAGGTCGCGCGCGTCGCGCGAGACGTAACGGGTCCCGTCTGGACGACGGGCGCCCTCGATCTTGATCATCTCGGCGCCGAGAAAGCCCAGTTGCAGACCGGCGAAGGGTCCGGCCCAAGCATGCGTCACTTCGAGAATACGCACCCCGGCGAGCGGCAGCACGCCCGCATCCCCGTCCGCACCGGCAGGCGCCGCGGGGCACCGCAACCAGCTCCCGCGGATATCGGCGCCATGCTCGCCAAGCCGCGGCGCGGCGGCTTCGCGGCTTTCTCCCGACGACAGGAGGAAGGGCAGCTTGGGATAAAGCAGGCGACCGGCAGTCGCATCCTCGACCACGGCGAAATGGTCCCGGGCCAGGAGTTGCGGGTCGCACAGCAGATCGGGCACCGAGGCCACGATGCAAGACGGCAGGCGGTGGCGCTGGCATGCCTGGAGTGCCTCGGCCGAGAGCCGCGCGGCGAACCAGGCGATCATCGCCGCCTCGATCCGCGCATTGTTGCGGCGGCGCCCTTCGAGCGTGCGCAACGCCGGATCTTCCAGCCAGTCCGGCCGCTCCAGCATGGCGCAGAAGCCGGACCACTGCGCCTCGGTGTAGACGCAAATCAGGAAGAAGCCGTCCTTCGTCCGGTAGACGTCGGTCAGCGGCATGCCATCCTGCAGGCGGTTGCCGTAGCGGCCGCGCGGCGCTCCGGCATAGGTGAACCGATTGAGCGTGGTGTCGAGGGCGCTCGCCAGCGCCTCCTGCTGCGAGACATCGACGAAGCGGGCGACGCCGTCGCGACGCGAGCGGAACAGGCCGGCAAGCGCCGCCGCGGCGCCCAGCAGCCCGCCGAACAGGGCCGGCTGGTGGCCGTAGGGCAGCAGCGGCTCGCGCTCGCCGAGGCCGGTCAGATAGAGGTGGCCGGAGAGGGCGTAGACGGCGAGATCGCTCGACGGAAGATCGGCGTAAGGTCCGGCGGCACCGTAGGGAGTGATCGCGGCGACGACGATCCTCGGCTGCAGCTTGCGCAGCTCCGCAAAGCTCAGGCCCTGCCCCGCCGCTGCCTGGTCCGGCAGGTCATGAACCACGAGATCTGCGGCCGCGACCAGGTCGCGCAGAACGGTCTTGCCCGCCGCGTCCTGCCGGTCGAGAACGATGCTGCGCTTGCCCCCGGCGAGGTAAAGGAACAGCGCGCTCGACGCCGCTCCGCCAGGAAGTACTGCACACGGCGCCGCCTGCCGCAGCGGGTGGCCGCCGGGCGGCTCGACCATGACGACATCGAACCCCATCTCGGCAAGCAGCTTACCGCAGAACGCCGCCGCCACGGATCGGCCGAGTTCCAGCACCCGCAGCCCGGCAAGCGGCGATACCCGGGTTGCCGGTGCGGCACTCACCGGCGCCCCCCGGCGCGATCGAAGCAGCCGGCGGTCGGGTCGGCGGCCCCCTTCAGCAGGTGCTTGGCAATCTTGTCCGAGGCCGTCTTCGGCAGCTCGCTGCGATACTCGATGTAGCGCGGTACCTTGAAGCGCGCGAGACCGGCCTCGCAATGGGCGATGATGCGCTCGGGCGTGACCGTCTCGCGGGTCAGTCCCGGCTGCAGGACGACGCAGGCCTTGACCTCCTCGCCCCGCGTCTCGTCGGGTACCGGCACCGCAGCCGCCTCGACGATCTCCGGCAACCCGCGCAGCACCGCTTCCACCTCGCGTGCCGAGATATTCTCCCCGGCGCGGCGGATCATCTCCTTGACCCGGCCGACGATGTAGAAATAGCCCCGCTCGTCCTGGCGGAACAGATCGCCGGTGCGGAACCAGTCGCCGTGGAAGGCGGCCCTGGTCGCCTCCGGCTTGTTGTAATAGCCCTGCAGGATCCCGGGGCCGCGCACCACCAGTTCGCCGATCTCGCCGACCGGCACGGTGTTGCCGTCCGGATCGGCGACGCGCGCCTCGCGGAACGGCGACAGTATGCCGCACGAGCCGGACCCCACCATGTCGGTCGCCTCGATCGGCATGAACAGGGCGGACCCGATCTCCGTCATGCCGAAGGCCTCGCGGGCGATCAAATCGAAACGCTTCTCCAGCGCCGCGTGGTTCTCCTTGTGCAGACCGTACACGTTGACGCGGACGATCTCGTTGTCGCGGTCGTGCGGCGACGGCGGCTGCTTGAACACGATCTCCGGAAACAGGCAGAAATTGATCAGATATCGGCGCACCCACTCCATGAACCGGCTGGCACTCTGCCGGCGCGCCACGAACAGCGTCGCCCGCTGGTAGAACGCCATCAGCATCATCCACTGCGGATCCATGTAAAAGAATGGCGTCGCCGCGAGGATCCTCTGGAAGACGCGGCCGTCTCGTCTGGCATTGACCTTGGAGATAGTCAGCCAGTAACGATGCGACAGCATGCAGCCTTTTGGAAAACCGGTGGTCCCGGAAGTGTATTGGATGTTCAACAGATCGTCGAGGTCCGCTGCGGCCGCCGGCGCGACGTCATCTGGCCCGCCGGCCAGGAGATCCTCCCAGGCGAGGCAGCCGCGTGCGCTGCCGCCGACCACGAAGACGCGGTGATCCGTCAGCCGCTCCGGCCGCTGGGCCATCTGCGCGAGCGTCGCCAGACAGGATCCGTCGATCACCAGCCAATCGACCTCGCCGTCGACGACCACATAGTCCATCTCGCGCGGCGTATAGGCGATGTTGATTGGCACCATGACGGCGCCGAGCCTAGCCAGGGCGAGCCAGGTCACCGGCAGGGCCGAGACGTTCGGCAGCATGACGCCGACATGACTACCCCTGCCGATGCCGCGGCGGGCCATGCCGGCGGCGAGGCGGTCGACGCGCCGGCGCAGCGCGTCGTAGGTCAGCGTTTCGCCGTCCTCGAAGAAATCGAGCGCGATCCGGTCGGGCACTTCGCCGGCAGCCTCGTCGAGCAGGGCGACGACATTCGCCGGCAGCGGCTCGCTTTCGATCTGCTGCCGTCGCTCGGGCCAGGGCGGCACGCTGACGGCGAGGACGTCACTGCGCGACATGGCGTTCCGTCATCCCGCTCGCTCGCGGCCATGCGGCTCCAGGCATCCGGCCTTTCCTCCCCCGCTTTCGTTCATCTCGGACGACGTTAGCACGTTTTCTCCGCCCGTCAACGTGATGGAACGTTTGTTCCGAAACATCGGCCGGCGAGCCGCCTGGTCAGTCGCGGTCGCGCCAATAGACCCCGAAATTGTCGCGGCGCTCGAACTCCTTCTTGACGCGCTGCACGATGCGGGGTCCGCTGTGCGCAACGAGGTAGCAGACGAGGCCTTCGAGCAGCGCCATCGTCGCCACCAGCGACTGGTAATACGAAGTGCTCGTGATCGGCGGGATCAGGAGTTCGGTCGCATGGCGCGCAATCGGCGACAGCGTGGTATCGGTCACGGCGATCACGGTGGCGCCGGTCTTGACGGCGTGCTCCACCGCCTTGACCGCGTCGGCCGCATAGGGCTCGAAGCTTATGGCGACCAGCACGTCCTTCGCGCCGATATCGCCGAGTTCGTCGATCAGCATGCCCATGCGCCCCTCGAGCAGCACGACATTCGACATGAAGGTTCGAAGAACATAGTATAAATAGAATGACAAACAGTAATTGGAACGCAATCCAAGAATATACAGTCGATGCGCCCCTTTCATCAATTGCCCGAAGCGGGCGATGTCGGCCGCGCCGATCGACGAATAGGCGGTGGAAATATTCTGGATGATAAGCTCTCCGGTATTCCGATAGAGCTGGTCGAAATCGGCGGCCCGGCGATGCTGCTGCAGTTGCTGGACGTTGCTGGCATAGCGATCGGCACCCGCGCGGAGTCCTTCACGGAAGGTTTCCCGGAAGGCATTGTACGAGGAAAATCCCAGCTGCGCCGCGAGGCGCACGAAGGTCGTCGGGCCGACCTCGGCCCGGGCGGCAACCTCCCGCAGCGAGTAGAGGGCAATCTCGGTTGGCGCCTTGACGACATAGCGTGCCGCCTTGCGCAATTGGGGCGCGAGGCCGTCGTAGTCGTCCTCCAGGCGCCGCGTGATGCTCGCGATGTCGGTCATCGCCAGAGCGCGTCGATACGGTCGAAACAGCCGCGTCGCGGGTCGTCGTCACGTGCAACCAGAAGATGCTTGGCGATCTTGTTCGACGAGGTTCGCGGGAAGGTCTCGAGATAGGCGTAATAGCGCGGCACCTTGAACGGCGCGAGGTGGCCCCGGCAATGCGCCTCGAGCCTTTCCACTGGACAATCAGCCGGTGTCAGGCCCAGTTTGAGCTGGATGCAAAGCTTCACTTCCTCGCCACGCCGGGCATCAGGCACCGGAATGGCGGCAACGTCGGAAATCTCGGGAAGCATCTGCACGACCGCTTCGATCTCGCGCGCCGCGATGTTCTCGCCGCTGCGCCGGATCATCTCCTTGATGCGGCCGACGATATAGTGATAGCCGCGCTCGTCCCGGCGGAATAGGTCACCGGTGCGGAACCAGCCACCGCGCAATGCTTCGCGTGTCGCCTCCGGCTTGTTCCAGTACCCCTGAAGGATCGCGCGCCCCGCGATCTCGAGTTCGCCCGTCTCTCCTGGCTCGACCTCCCGCCCATCCGGACCGGTGATCCGCGCCCGCCGCCATGGGCCGGGCAGGCCGCACGAGCCCTTGCCTGCCATGTCGATGGCATCGAACGGCATGGCCGTACCCGTGCCGATCTCCGTCATGCCGAAGATGTCGCGGCCGATCACCTTGAAGCGCCGTTCGAACGCGATCGCGGACTCGCCGCGCCAGCCCGAGAGGAAGGCCTGCTTGAGCCGGGTCGCGCCGTCATCGGCCGCCTCCGGCTGCTGCATGGCGAGTTGCGGGAACTGGCACCATTCGATGCCGTACTGCTTGATCCAGGAGATATACCGGCCGAGCGATGGTTGCCTCGCGCAGTAGACCGCGGCGCCGGACCACACCGCCTTCAGGAAATGCCACTGCGGGTCCATGTAGAACCACGGCTGCGCCGAGAGCAGGCGGCCCGCGGGGTCGCGGTCCATGGCGCAGGCCGAACGCGAGATCACGAGCCAATAATCGTGGCTCAGCATGCAGCCCTTGGGAAAGCCGGTGGTCCCGGAGGTGTACTGGATGTTGAGAAGATCGTCGCGACCGATCGGCTGCGCCGCTGCGTATGACGGGGCGCCGCCGGCAACCAGGTCGGCCCAGCGCCGTGACGGTGGTGGCGCCGCATCGCCGACCACGACGACGCGATCGTCCCCGAGAGCGGCCGGGCGGTCGGGACATCGTGCGAGCGTCGGCAGCAAGCCCTGCTCGATCACCAGCGCCGATGTCCCTGAATCGGTCAGGACATAGCCGAGTTCCCGCGGCGTATAGCTCGGGTTGATCGGCACCATGACGGCGCCGATGCGGGCGAGCGCAAGCCAGGTGACCGGGAACTCGGCGCGGTTGCCGAGCATCACCCCGACGCGCATCCCCTTGCCCAGGCCGCCATGGGCGAGGCCATTGGCCAGTCGGCAGGAAAGTTCGCGCAGCGACGCATAGCTCAGGGTCCGCTCGTCGTCGAAGAAGACCAGGACCGGCCGCTCGGCGAACCGGTCGGCAGCGGCATCGACCAGCGCCGGCACTGTTTCGGGCAGCAGGCATCCCTCGACGGTGCGCATCCGTTCCTGCCACCGCTCGATCACCGCTTCACCCATCTCAAGGCCTCCGATGAACTGGAGCTATCCCGTGGCGCGTGGCGATCCGCCGGGCCGATACAGCAGGGTCACGGGCAATGTCAGAGTAACTGCAGGCCGCCTGCGGGTTCCGTAGTTTGCCCAAACCCAAGCGCCGATTAGGCGGCGAGAGTGCGCCACTCGGCCTGCGCGGCCGAGCGTCTGTGTTTGTAAACGTCGCGGTTGACGAGATGACGCTCCTGATTGAAATGGTTGTGGACCTGCGCGTGAATTGAACTGAATTTTTGCAGGGTCTTCATGCTGCGAAAC
>JBEKLU010000120.1:0-16408 GCA_050010035.1 Roseiarcus sp. | reverse complement strand
CCGCTCGACGACGCGCGGCTGCAATGGATCTTCGGCTTCTTTCCGGCCTTGCGAAAGTTCTGGCTGTCGCGCGCGGGCTCGCTGTCGGGCGGCCAGAAGCAGATGGTGTCGATCGCCCGCGCCATCGTCGAGCCGCGCCGGCTGCTGCTGATCGACGAGCCGACCAAGGGCCTAGCGCCGGCGATCATCGCCGGCCTGATCGACTGCCTGAACGAGATCAAGCGCACCGGCGTGACGATCCTGATCGTCGAACAGAATTTCCGCGTCGCGCGCGAAGTCGGCGATTTCGTGCGCGTCATGGACAACGGCCGCATCGTGCATCAAGGCGCGATGGCGGACTTGGCCGCCGATTCGGCGCTGCAAGGGCGTCTGCTCGGCCTTTCCCTGGATTCGCACCAATGAGCGCGATCGACTTCGGCGCCCCTCTGCCGCGCCCGAGAATGGACCTCACACCGGCGCTGACGCCGCTGATCGTCGCCGCGATCGCTTTCCCCTTCGTCGGCTCGGTCTCGACCTTCGTCACGCTGACCGCCGCGGGAATCGCGATGGGCATGATGATTTTCGTCATGGCTTCGGGGCTGACGCTCGCCTTCGGCATGATGGACGTTCTCAACTTCGGCCACGGCGCGTTCATATCGCTGGGCGCCTATATCGCGACGCTGGCGCTGCTGCCGCTCGGCCTGTGGTGGCAGGCCGATTCGCTCGCGCTCAACGTCGGCGCCCTCATCGTCGCCCTGGCGGCGGCGGCCGTCGTCTGCGGCGCCTTCGGCTTCGTCTTCGAGCGCCTCATCATCGTGCCGGTCTACGGCCAGCATCTCAAGCAGATCCTGGTGACGATCGGCGGCTCGATCGTCATCGAGCAGTTGCTCTACGCCCTGTTCGGCCCCGACCAAATCCCGATCACGCCTCCCGCCGCCTTTCACGGCTCGTTTCTTCTCGGCGACGCGACGATCGAAAAGTATCGCGTCTTCGCGGCGATCGTCGGCCTCCTCGTGTTCGCCGGCCAGATGCTCGTGCTCAACCGCACCAAGATCGGCCTGCTCATCCGCGCCGGCGTCGAAAACCGCGAAATGGTCGAGGCGCTCGGCTATCGCATCGACCGGCTGTTCGTCGGCGTGTTCATGGCGAGTGCGGCGCTGGCCGGGCTCGGCGGCGTGCTGTGGGGGCTCTATCGCGGGCAGGTCCACGCCTCGATGGGCGGCGAGCTCTTGGTGCTGGTGTTCATCGTCATCATCATCGGCGGCCTCGGCTCGGTCGGCGGCTGCTTCACCGGCGCGATCCTCGTCGCCCTGATCGCCAACTACGCGGGATTCCTCGCGCCGAAACTGGCGCTGGTCTCCAACATTCTGCTGATGGTCGTGGTGCTGCTGTGGCGCCCGCGCGGCCTCTATCCCCTGAGCGGGCGATGATGATCCTTTCCGGCGACGCGCCGCGCGGCTGGGCGCTGAGGGGCGTCTTGATCGTCGTGACGCTGGCGCTCGCCCTGGCGCCGTTCCTGTTTCCCGGCGCCAAGGCGCTCAACGTCGCGGAGAAGATCTGCATCTATGCGCTGCTCGCCGCGTCCTACGACGTCCTGCTCGGCTACGCCGGCATCGTTTCGTTCGCCCACGTGATGTTCTTCGGCGTCGGCTCCTACGGCGTCGCGCTGGCGCTCTACGGGCTCGGGCCCGGCTGGGGCGCGATCGGGCTCGGCGTCGTCGCCGGCCTGGTCGTCTCCCTCGCGCTCGCGCTGGCGATCGGGCTGTTCTCGCTGCGCGTGCAGTCGATCTTCTTCGCCATGGTGACGCTGGCGGTCGCCTACGCCTTCAATGTCCTCGCCTCGCAACTGTCCTGGCTCACCGGCGGCGAAGACGGGCGCTCGTTCCAGGTTCCCAGCGTTCTTCGCCCTGGATTCAACCTCGTCGACGGCGAGGTCTTCGGCTTCGCGATCACCGGGCGCACGCTGAGCTATTATCTCGTCTTCGCCTGTTGCGTCGCGCTGTTCCTCGTGCTGCTGCGCGTCGTCAATTCGCCGTTCGGGCGCGTGCTGCAGGCGATCCGCGAAAACCCGTTCCGCGCCGAGGCGCTCGGCTACCGCATCGTCTTTCACCGCACGCTCGCCACCTGCATCGCGGCGGCCGGCGCGACCGCGGCCGGCGCGCTCAACGCGCTGTGGCTGCACTACACCGGCCCGGACACCGCGTTGAGCTTTTCCATCCAGATCGACGTGCTGGTGGTCGTGGTGATCGGCGGCATGGGATCGCTCTACGGCTCGATCGCCGGCGCGGCGCTGTTCGTCGTCGCGGAGAATTATCTGCAGGCGCTGATGGGCAAGCTTTCGGCCGGCGCGGCCGACCTCGGGCTGCCGCTGCTGCCCGGTCTGCTTCATCCCGATCGCTGGCTCTTGTGGCTCGGCCTGATGTTCATTCTCGCGATCTATTTCGCCCCGACCGGCATCGTCGGCAAGTTGCGCGCGAGCGACGACGCCGCGAGGTGAGCGGCGCGGCTTGCCGGCGCGCGCCCGCCTCCCCACATCTCCTTCTCGACCGTGGGCCGGGCGGCCCACGCGGCATTGAAGGGAGAGCGCACATGAAAATCGGCGTCGTAGGTTCGGGAATGGTCGCGCAGACGCTCGGCGCGGGTTTCCTCAAACACGGTCACCAGGTGACGCTGGGCACGCGCGAGGCGGGCAAGCTCGAGGATTGGGCGGCCAAGAACCCCGGCGCTAAGGTCGGCGATTTCGCCGAGGCGGCGGCGTTCGGCGAAATGGTCGTTCTCGCGGTCGGCGGCGCGGTCGCGCTGGAGGCGCTGAAACTCGTCGGCGCCGCGAACATCGCGGGCAAGACGGTGATCGACGCGTGCAACCCGATCGGCGGCGGGCCGCCGGTCCATGGCGTGCTGACGTTCTTCACCAGCCTGACCGATTCGCTGATGGAGCGGCTGCAAAAAGCGTATCCGGCGGCGCATTTCGTCAAGGCGTTCAACTCCGTGGGCGCCGCGCAGATGGTCGATCCGCACTTTTCCGGCGGCAAGCCGACCATGTTCATCTGCGGCGACGACGAGCCGGCCAAACGCGCCGTGACGGGGCTGCTCGATCAGTTCGGTTGGGAGACCGCGGACATGGGGCCGGTCGAGGCGGCGCGCGCGATCGAGCCTCTGTGCATGCTCTGGTGCATCCCCGGCGTCGCCCGCAACGACTGGTCGCCGCACGCCTTCAAGCTGCTGCGGTAAGAGGGGAAGCGCGGAAACTCACCGCGCCCCGCAAGCGGGGAGAGGAGTTAACGGCGCCTTATCTTCCCCTCTCCCCGCATCTTCGCGGGGAGAGGCAGGGTGAGGGGCGGAGCGATTGGCCGCTGGCTTCGCCGATCTCGCGAATTCGCCGCCCTCATTTGACACCTTGCGCCAAGTCGCCTCACATCGGCGTCATGGGGCCGGGCTAAGTCGGCGAGGACCGCGAGGCGATGAGGGAGCAGGCGAGCGCGCAGGAGCGTTTTTCCATGCTTTGGCTGCAGGCGGGCTCCTGCGGCGGTTGCACCATGGCGGCGATCGAGCACGGCGAGACCGGCTGGTTCGGCGAGCTCGAGGCGTTCGACGTCGATCTCGCCTGGCACCCTTCGCTGAGCGAGGAGACCGGCGAAGAGGCGCTGGCGATCCTCGAGCGGATCGCGAGCGGCGCGACGCCGCTCGACCTGCTGTGCGTCGAGGGCTCGATCCTGCGCGGGCCGGACGGCTCGGGGCTGTTCAATCGCTTCGGCGGCTCGGGGCGCACGGCGCTCGATTGGCTGAAGCGGATCGCGCCGCGCGCACGCTATTGCGTCGCGGTCGGCAGTTGCGCGGCCTTCGGCGGCGTTCCCGCCGGCGCGCCCAACCCGACCGACGCCTGCGGCCTGCAATACGACGGCGCCTTTCCCGGCGGCGCGCTCGGCGAGGATTTTCGCTCGCGCTCCGGCCTTCCCGTCATCAACGTCGCGGGCTGCGCGCCGCATCCCGGCTGGATCATGGAGACGATCGTCGCGCTGCGCATGGGCGACTTCGCCGCCGACGACCTCGACGCGATCGCTCGGCCGCGATTCTACGCCAAGACGCTCGCCCATCACGGCTGCGAGCGCAACGAATATTACGAGTTCAAGGCCAGCGCCGAGAAACTCTCCGACCTCGGCTGCCTGATGGAGCATCTGGGCTGCAAGGCGACGCAGGCGGTCGGCGACTGCAACCAGCGCGGCTGGAGCGGCTCGGGCTCCTGCACGCACGGCGGCTATCCCTGCATCGCCTGCACCTCGCCGGGCTTCGAGGCGACGCGCAGTTTCCTGGAGACGCCGATGGTCGGCGGCATTCCCGTCAACCTGCCGCTCGACATGCCCAAGGCGTGGTTCGTCGCCTTGGCGGCGCTGTCGAAGTCGGCGACGCCCAAACGCGTCAGCCGGAACGCGAGGTCCGATAGCGTGGTTCAGGAGCCGCGCCGCGCCGGGGCGCCCGAGACATGAGCCGGACGATCGTCGGCCCGTTCAATCGTGTCGAAGGCGATCTGGAGGTCGCGCTCGACATCGACGACGGACGCATCCGGAGCGCCGAAGTGACGACGACGCTCTATCGCGGCTACGAGCAACTGCTCGACGGGCGGGTTCCGCTCGACGCGCTGGTGATCGCGCCGCGCGTGTGCGGCATCTGTTCGGTTTCGCAGTCGATCGCCGCGGCGGCGGCGTTGCGCGAGCTCGCCGGCGGCGAAGCCGCGGACAACGGCGCCTTGGCGACCAACATCGCCCACGCCGCTGAGAACGTCGCCGACCATCTCACTCACTTCTATCTTTTCTTCATGCCCGATTTCGCGCGCGCCGAGTATGCCGGCCGGCGCGGCTTCGAGGCGACGGCGAGGCGCTTCAAGGCGGTGACCGGGGAGGCCGCGCGGGAAGTGTTGCCGGCCCGCCGTCGGCTTTTGGAAATCATGGGCGTCCTCGCCGGCAAATGGCCGCATTCCCTCGCCTTCCAGCCGGGCGGGACGACGCGCGCGGTCGGCATGGGCGAGCGCGTGCAATTGCTGAGCCTCGTCGCGGAGTTCCAGACCTTTCTGGAGAGCACGCTGTTCGGCGTCGCGCTCGATCGCGTGCTCGCGCTGGAAAGCCTCGCCGAGCTCGACGCTTTCGCCGACGGGCCCGGCCGGGCCAGCGACTTCGCGGCGTTCCTGCGCCTCGCCGCGGACCTGCGCCTCGACGAAGTCGGCCGCGGGCCAGGGCCCTTGATGAGCTTCGGCGCCTATCACGGGGCCGACGGGCCCCTGTTCGCGCGCGGCATGCGCCAGGGCGACGAGGTCGCGGCGATCGACGCGGCGGCGATCGGCGAGGACGTCGCCTATTCCTGGATGCGCGAGGGCGCCGCGCATCCGTTCGAAGCCGAAACCGTTCCCGTCGCGCAAAAGCCGGGCGCCTATTCCTGGGCGAAGGCGCCGCGCTATCGCGGCCAGGCGGTCGAGGTCGGCGCCTTCGCGCGCCAGGCCGTCGACGGCCATCCCTTGATTGTCGATCTGCTGCGGCGCGACGGCGGGAGTTCGGTGCGCGGGCGCGTCGTCGCACGCTTGATCGAGATCGCCGCGCTGACGCACGCGCTGGGCGGATGGCTGCGCGCGTTGCGTCTGAAGGACGCGTTCTGCCGCCAGTTGGAGATTCCGCCGGACGGGCGCGCGAGCGGCCTCGTCGAAGCCGCGCGCGGCGCGCTCGGCCACTGGCTGGTCGCGCGCGCCGGCAAGATCGCGCGCTATCAGATTATCGCGCCGACCACCTGGAACTTCTCGCCGCGCGATCGCGAGGGCCGCCCCGGCCCGCTGGAGGGCGCGCTCGCCGGGCTGGAAGTCGGCGCGCTCGGCGCGCGGGCGCCGGTCATCCAGCACGTCGTGCGCTCGTTCGACCCGTGCATGGTGTGCACGGCGCATTGAGCCCCGCTCCGCCACGACAGGAAAGCGCGCTTCCATTGGTTGCAAGATTGCTTTTCAGTTGGCGACCTGCCGGGGCGCCGGCGTTCGCCGCGATTCGTCCGAGCCGACGAAAAACATGCGGGATTCAACGGCGCGTGCGTCGCGCGGCGAGTCCGCGTTCGTTGGCGCGCTTCTTGCTGCCGAGTTGTCCGCGCTCGCGGTCGACGTCGAATCGCGCGCGAAAAGGGGAAACGCGGGAGAGCGGGTGTGGCCGAACGCGAGATTTGGCGATGGGCCGCCCGCCTCCTCGGGTGCGAACGTCAGGCCGCGGCCAGGCGGCGCGCATGAATCCGAGCCGCTCGCCAACGAACTTGATTTCCATCATGATGAGCGCCGCGGCGCGGTGCTCGTTTGAGACTTTCGGATTTTCAAAGCGTTCCGGAGGCTGACGCGATGAGCGGGGGACTTTTCGAATCGTTCAGCGACAGGACGCCGAGCGTCAGGGGCAAGATCTTCGCGGTCTACGCGGCGTTGATCCTCGCCAACGTCGCCGCCTGGGCCTGGGCGATCGTCGCCTTCCACGATTATCCCGTGCTGCTGGGGACGGCGGCGCTCGCCTATAGCTTCGGCTTGCGCCACGCCTTCGACGCCGACCACATCGCCGCGATCGACAACGTCACGCGCAAGTTGATGCAGGAAGGGCGGCGCCCGGTCGGCGTCGGGCTCTACTTCTCGCTCGGCCATTCGACCATCGTCGTCGGGCTTTCGATCGCCATCGCGATCACCGCAACCGCGCTGCAAGACCGGTTCGACTCGTTCAAGACGTTCGGCGCGGTGGCCGGGACGATCGTTTCCGCGCTCTTCCTGTTCGCCATCGCGGCCGCCAACGTCGTCGTGCTGGTTTCGGTCTACCGGGCGTTCCAGACGGTCAAGAACGGCGGCCGCTTCGTCGAAGACGACCTCGATCTGGCGCTGGCCAATCGCGGCCTGCTCGCGCGGCTGTTCCGCCGCTTCTTCCGGGTGGTCGAGAAGAGCTGGCAGATGTATCCGATCGGCGTGCTGTTCGGCCTCGGCTTCGACACCGCGACCGAGGTCGGCGTGCTCGGCATTTCCGCCACACAAGCGGCGCAGGGCCTGTCGATCTGGGCGATCCTGGTGTTTCCGGCGCTGTTCACCGCCGGCATGACGCTCGTCGACACCACCGACAGCGTGCTGATGCTCGGCGCTTACGGCTGGGCGTTCGTCAAGCCGATCCGCAAGCTCTACTACAACCTGACGATCACCGCGGTTTCGGTCGTCGTCGCGCTGGTCGTCGGCGGGCTGGAGACGCTCAACCTCGTCGGCGATCAGCTCGGCCTGACGGACGGGGGCGGCTTCTGGGGCGCGATCGGAACGCTGAACGACAATTTCGGCATGCTCGGCTATCTCATCGTCGGCATCTTCGTCGTCGCCTGGCTCATCTCGTTCGTCGTCTATCGCCTCAAGGGCTACGACAAGATCGAGACGGTCGCGCCCTGAGGCGGCGCTCCCGCGCGCCTCGGCGTCGCCGAGGCCGATGAGGCGAGAGCCGCGTGCGAGCGGCGCGAAGCCATCCCACGCCGTCTCGACGACGCCGGCGGGCCGCGTGAACTCTTGCGCTCACCCATTTGGCCTGCGCCGTCCGCGCGCCGCCCAGATCCGCCACAGCCGCGATTCGGCGAAGCCGAATCGCCTGGGCGCAACGCGTCCCGCTCGAACCTCGCCGCGACTGCCGGCGACGAAACCAGAGCGGTGTCGCGAAAATGCAACAGTTCGCGCAAGCCGCTGATTGCGTTGACCGTTCTTGTCCGCGCGCGACTTTTCCGTGGACGGCGCGCGCGTATCGCCGCAATCGCCGGTTGCGCAACCTTGACGTGTAAACGTCACTCGTGTACCCGTTTTGCGTTAGCGCACCAGAGCTAACGGCGGGAAAAACTGCCGTTCTCACTCATTATCGCGAGGAACCCAATGAAGAAACTTGCTCTAGCCGCAGTCGCCTGCTGTGCTTTGGCGACACCTGCTTTCGCCGCCGGCAGCAACAACGTCACCGTCAACGTCAAACTCACCAACGTCGCCATGGTCAGCCAGGGCGGCAAGAGCGGCAGCGGCGACCAGGCCAACGTGGCCATCGTCACCCAGGGCGCGATCGCGATCGTTCAGGCGCCGAAGAGCGCTCCGATCGTCGACCTTCATAATTTCGGGTCGATTCCGCTCCCCTGAGTTCCGGATTCGTTTTGCTGCGAGGGCTGGGGGAAGCCTTTGGGTCTTTGCGGCGCGTGACGACCATTCATCGCTGCGCCTGAGCGCCTCTTGGCTCTCGCGCGGCGATGTTTGATGAATTCAACCCGCGGAGACATGGATGCGCCCTCTCTTCGGAAGCCTCTGTGCATTCGCGGGCGTTCTATTCGTCGGCGCCGCGGCGTGCGCCGCCGACAATCCGGCGGATATTCACGCCCGAGCCGACAAGGGGCGATCGACGACGCTCGCCTCGTCGCACGGGGTGAAATGTCTCGGCGGAATTCTCAATGAAAATACGGTCTTCGACTATCTGACGCTCGGCGACTATCCGGGGCAGGCGGTGATTCGCGCCGGAAGCCCGCGGATATTCATCTGCGGCGACAGAATACCGTCATTCATACCTTGGGCGAACTACGGCGAACGTTATGGTTCCCATGGCCATTGAAACGACGGCCATACAATGCTGGGGGAGTTCGACAATGTTGCGCGCGCTAGCCTTTGCATGGCTCGTCTGCGGCGCCTGCTTCGCGGCAGATGCTCAAACGCTGGAACTGCGGCAGAACAGCGCCGAAAATTACGCCCTGATCGCTCCCGGCGCTCTCGCGCCGGACGTGGAAGTACGACAAATCGGCCGGAACAACACGACGGTCATACAGCAAAACGGCCAGAGTAATTCGGCAGAGGTGAGCCAGAAGGCCACCAACAGCAACACATCAGCAATTATTCAATACGGCTCTGTCAACACGGCGATCGTCACGCAGCAGTATAATTTCCGAAACATCGCCAATTATTATCAAAACAGCTACGTCGGCCAGCAAACGAACTATGGCTACCTCTCCGAGTTCAACAGCGGCGGCCTGAGCATCCTCACGCTCACCGGGTCGGGCAACACGCTGATCAGCTCCTTCGGCAGAAATCATTGAGTTCTCAGCCATCTGGCGCAACGCGGGGCGAAGCGATGAGTGGGGCCAAGGCGCTGTTCGCAACAATCGCCGCGTTATGCGCGATCCTGCCGCTGCAAGGCTTCGCCGCCGACGTTCCGGCGTCCGCGCCCGCGGGCCAAGGCGATTCCTCCAAGGACAAGAACGCGGATTGCAGCGGCGCCTACGGGTCGAAGTTCTTCCAACTGGGCGATACCGGCTTCTGCGGCAAGGCCGGCTACGACGTCATGGGCTTCGTGGCGAAGGATTTCGCTGCGTGGGACATCGCCATGGTCGGGCAGCGCTTGCCGTCGATGACATACGCCGCCGGCGTTCCCGTGCTTTTTTATTATAATAGGAATTTCGGCGCCCAGACCTTCTATCCCTATCCGGGCGTCGACGCCCAGGTCAATTTCATGGCCGCCCGCCAGACCGAGGCGGGCCCCCTCGTCGCCTTCGTCAACCTGCGGCTCGCCGGACAATTCCAATCCACTTTGGACGGCGGCCTCTCCTATGTCCCCAACAACGCGGTCAACGGTTCCGTGCTCGAGGGGCTCGTCGATCAGGCCTGGGTTCGCCTGGGCGGGCTCGAGGCCGGCATTCAGCCGTCGATGTTCGGTTTCGCTCGCTGGGGCTACTCGATCACCCCCGGCTATTCCTCGTTGGTCGATACGCCCGCGATCTCCTACACTTATCGTGTCGATAACATCGGGTCGACCGGCAATGCGGCGTCGGCCAGCGTCGCCGTCGAAGACCCGAGCCGACGCGACATGGCCGACGGCGTGCTCGCGCGATACGCCGCTGCGCGCTCGCCCGATTTCGTCGCTCAGGCGCGCTTCGGAACGCCGTCCTTGTTGCTCCACGTCGGCGGCGCGCTGCACGAAATCCGCGACGAAGCCGCCGCCGATTGCTGTTCGTCGCCCGTCAACTCGATGTGGGGCGAAGCGGCGACCGTAGGCGGCGAATATCGCATCAAGTGGAGCGATCTCTTCGGCGGCGCCGCGGGAGACATGTACGGACGCCTGATGATCCAGGCCGCCGCCGCCCGAGGCACCATCGGCTATCTCGGCATTCCCTTCTTCGCCACCGACTATGTCGCCGACGCGGACGGCGCCATTCACCCCACCGTGGGCTATTCCGGCATTGCCTCCTACGAGCACCTGTGGACGCCGACTTTGAAGAGCACGCTGACCTATTCGATCTTCGACACCTCGGAGACGTCCGGCGTGGAAGATCTCGCCCCCGGCGTTCCCATGTGGTTCGACGTCAGGGTGCGGGGCTCCCAGTTGCAGGCCGGGGTCGAGGACATGCTGCAGCCCGATCTCATGGTCGGAGCGGAAGCCGGATACACCTGGACGACCGCGAGCGGAAGCTACGCGGGCGCTTCGGCGGCCTCCTTGCAGGTCGGCTATCCCACCGTGGCGGTCTACTTGCGCAAGGTGTTCTAGGGTCGGCGCGAAGGGCGGCCTGCGCCGGCGGCGTTCACGGCGCCGCCTTCACGACTTCCTCCTCGACCTGGGCGAGTCGGTCCTTGCCGAAGAACATCTCGCCGGCGACGAAGAAGGTGGGAATGCCGAAGGCGCCGCGCCTGACCGCCGCTTCGGTCTCGTCGGCGAGGCGCTTCTTCGTCTCGGGCCGCTGCGCGCGTTCGAGCAGAACGGGCGCGTTGAGCCCCGCGGCCTCGATGCGGCGCGCGAGGATTTCCGGGTCGTCGAGCTTGAGCCCTTCTTCCCACATGCCGCTGAGGCCCATTTCCAGATAGGCGGCCTCTCCGCCGAGCGCCTGCGCCGCGACGAGCCCTCGCATCAGCATGAGCGAATTGACGGGAAAATGGGGGTTGAGGAGGAATTTGTGCAATCCGTGCTTGGCGACGAAGCGGCGGATCTCCAGCATCTCGTAGTCGAGCTTGCCCTTGACGTCGGCGAAGGCGACGAAAGGCGCGCGATTGCCGGTCGCCTTGAAGATGCCGCCGAGCAGGCAGGGGACGATTTCGAGCTTCGCGCCCGTGCGCGCCAGGATCGGCGGCAGCGCGCGATAGGCGAGATAGGCGTTGGGGCTGGCGAAGTCGAACAGGAACTCGATGCGTATAGCCATTGCGTCTCACCACTTTTCCGCCCAGGGCCTGAGGTCGAGCTCGAACGTCCAGGCGCTGCGCGCCTGGCCGTGCAGCCAGACGTAATTGCGGGCGATTTCGTCGGGCCGCAGGATTTCGTCGCGCGCCAGGCGCTCATCGAAGTCGCGAACGTTGGCGCGGATGAATTCGCCCTCGATCATGCCGTCGATCACCACGTGCGCGACGTGGACGCCCTTGGGCCCCATCTCGCGCGCCAGGCTCTGGGCGAGAGCGCGCAGGCCGTGCTTGGCGCCGGCGAAGGCGGAATAGAGCGCGCCGCCGCGCAGACTCGCCGTCGCGCCGGTGAACAGGATCGTGCCGCGCCCGCGCGGCGCCATCGCCCGCGCCGCCTCGCGGCCGGTGAGAAAGCCGGCCAGGCACGCCATCTCCCAGACCTTGGAATAGACCTGCGTCGTCGTCTCGATCACGGGAAAGCGCACGTTCGCGCCGATGTTGAAGACTGCGACCTCGAGCGGGCCGACCTCGCGCTCGATGCGCTCGACGAGCGCGACGACCTCCGCCTCGACCCGCGCGTCGAGGCCGAAGGCAAGCGCCGCGCCGCCCGCTTCGCGGATCGCGCGCGCCAGCGCCTCCACTTTCTCGAGATGACGCGGCCGGCGCGTCACGCAGACGGTCAGCCCTTCGCGCGCGAAACCGCGCGCGATCGCCGCGCCGAGCCCGTCGCCCGCGCCGACGACGAGGCAGGCGCCCCGCGCTGTTTCCCGCCCCGTCATGGCGCCCGTCTCCCGCTCGAAGGGCGATGCTCACGCGCGGCGGGCGAGGAGTCAATGCGCGCTCAGCCCTCGGAGAAGTCGCGAAAGTGCTTCGACAGCTTCAGCCCCTGGCCCTGGTAGTTCGAGGTCGCGCTCGTCCCATAAAGCTCGTCGGCGGCGCCGGCGAGTTCCTCGAAGATCAGGCGGCCGACCGGCTGCCCGTCTTCGATGAGGAAGGGCACGTCGCGGCTGCGCACTTCGAGCACCGCGCGCGCGCTCGGGCGGCCGTCGGCGCCATGGCCGAAGCCGGGATCGAAGAAGCCGGCGTAATGGACGCGGAATTCGCCGAGTTGCGCCCGGCGCACAGAATTTGGACGCACGGCACGCCTTGGGAATGCGTTGTTCCGCGTTGTTCCGACCAACTTGACAAAGGCAAGCAGACTCGGTAAGGGATGTGGAACAACGAGGAACAACGCCATGTCTGAGCAAATTTACACTGCCTCGAAATCTCGATCGAACCGCCCCGGATGGTCCGTGACATTCCGGCATCCACTCCGGAACGACTCTCGCGGCAGACCAGGCCTAAAGATGCGACGAGGTCTCGGCACTTCAGACGAGAATGAGGCGGACCGCCAAGTGGCGGAAATGAACGCAATTCTCTCAGACACTTCGTGGTGGAACGCTGCAAGACGGCCCGATGCCGAACTTCGGTTTTCCAAGGTGATCGTCGATGCATTCTTCGATGAGATACAGGCTGGGCGCACCGACCCAATCGAATTGCGCGAGGCGCACATCCGACTGCCGACGGCCGAAAAGGACGGATATTCGCGGGTTCTTTTCGTGGGAACCACTGGCGCAGGTAAGACTTCGCTATTGAGACAGATAATTGGGTCTGACCCCGAAGTGGATCGTTTTCCTTCGACCGCGCCAGCAAAAACGACAATTGCTGATATAGAAATTATCCAGGCCGAAGGAGGCTTCGATGCCGTCGTGACATTCTTCTCAGAATTTCAAACTCAAGCAAACATTGAGGAATGCATTGTCGACGCCTGTTTGGCGCAATACGAACATGCACCTGTTGAAAAAATTGCTGATCGTTTTCTCAATCACCGAAATCAGCGTTTTCGTTTAACTTATATTCTTGGAACTTGGCAAAAGATCGCTCCGAACGGAGAAGAAGATGATTTTTCATTCGCCGCGGAACAGGACGACGGCACCGAGGGCGAGGACACTCTCCCGGAGGCCGAAAGGAGCGAGAACCGCAAAGTTCTGGAGGGCTTTGTAAATCGCGTGATTGCGCTGGCGGATTCCACCCTCGAACATCTGTCAAGCGACCTTGGAATTCATACGGGCAAACTGGTCGGAGCCGACCGTGAGGCGGCTGAGCAACTCATTGAGGAAAACTTTGAGACCTACCTCACCCAAGATGAGCGATTTCACGAACTCGCTCAGGATGTACTTGACGCAATTCGTTCGCGCTTCGATTTGATAGAGGCCGGAGAACTTCATCGTCATCGCTCGGGCTGGCCGAAGCTTTGGTTGTACAAAGCGGACAAGCGCGACGAGTTTATTCGGCACATCCGCTGGTTCTCAAGCAATTTTTGGCCGCAATTTGGACGTTTGTTGACCCCGTTGGTTGGCGGTATCCGTGTAAAGGGGCCGCTGTTTCCTGCCTTCGAAGAAAATAAGCCCAAGCTCGTTCTCGTCGATGGCCAGGGTCTGGGTCACACTCCCGACTCGTCCTCCAGCGTTACGACACATGTGACGAGACGATTCGCGGAGGTAGACGTCATTTTGTTGGTCGACAACGCACAGCAACCTATGCAGGCAGCTCCATTGTCGGTACTCCGGGCAATAGCCTCCAGCGGGCACAACGACAAGCTTGCCGTGGCCTTCACCCATTTCGACCAAATTAAGGGGCAAAACCTTAAAAGCTCTGCCGACAAGCGAGCTCACGTCATGGCGTCAGTTCTGAACGCTCTGTCGAACCTTCGTGGCGTGCTTGGCACCCCAGTTGTACGGAGCATTGAGCATGGCATTGATCAAAAGTGTTTCATGCTAGGTGGATTAGATCAGAACCTTGACCGACTCCCCGCGCGCGCCGCTGATTACATGCGCGGCGAGCTTGGCAAGATAATCGAATTTTGTAAGCATGCGATCCTACCCCCTGCACCTGCAAAAGCTCGCCCCGTCTATGACCCGACTGGAATCTCGTTCGCAGTCAGGGACGCTATAAGCAAATTTCAGGGACCTTGGCTCGCGCGACTGGGCCTAGGAACGTACGCTGGGGCAAGGAGAGAACATTGGACGCGCGTAAAGGCTTTGAATCGCCGAATCGCGGGCGAGTTCGACGACGAATACGACACGCTGCGCCCGGTTGCAGACCTTGTGGCTAGACTGACGGAGTCGATCTCGCGCTTCTTGGATGAGCCCATCGAGTGGACACTTCAGCCGGAGAACGAGCAGGAAGAGCAAGTCGCAATTGCACAAGTTAGAAGGATCGTGTCAGTGGCGATGTACGACATGGCCGTAAAGCGCCTCGTGCAAGACCACTTGGGACAATGGCGCGCTGCGTACAATTTGACAGGCACAGGCTCAACATTCCGTCGCGCTCGGACGATTGAAGGGATTTATGGCGAGGCAGCACCGCTGCCTGATGCGGTCATGCCACCTCCTTCGAAAGAATTCTTGCTGGATATCCGTCGGATCGTGACAGCTGCAATTGAAGCAAGTGGCGGACGTGTTCAACTCAGTAGCGACAACTAGGAGGTCTTCGGAGCAAGCACGCGATCAGCGCTCGCCGAAGTCGCGAAAATGCTTCGACAGCTTCAGCCCTTGGCCCTGATAGTTCGACGTTGCGCCCGCGCCGTAGAGTTCGTCGGCGGCGCCGGCCAATTTTTCGTAGACGAGGCGGCCGACAGGCTGCCCGTCTTCGAGCAGGAACGGGACGTCACGGCTGCGCACTTCGAGCACCGCGCGCGCGTTGGGCTGCCCGTCGGCGCCTTGGCCGAAGCCAGGATCAAAGAAGCCGGCGTAGTGGACACGGAATTCGCCGATCGCTGGATCGATGGGCGCCATTTCGCAGGCGAGATCCGGTGGAATTTGCACCTTCTCGCGCGAAGCGAGGATATAGAATTCATCGGGATCGAGGATGAGCCGCCGGTCCGCGCGCGCGTGGATCGGCTCCCAGAAATCCTCGGCCGCGTAACCCGCGACGCGGCTCACGTCAATGACGTCGCTGTTCTTGATCGCGCGATAGCCGACGATATCGTCGCCCGCGCCGCCAAGATCGACGCGCAACACCACACCCTCGCGCAAGTTGAGTTCGCCATCAACCAGCGGACTGTCGTCGTGGCGTTTCCTGATTTCGTCGTCGGTCAAAGCGAACGTGTATTTTTCCATATGTTGCGGATGTCGGTTGCGAAACCGAATCTGGTTCAGTTTCGATCCTTCGCACACGCGCACGCTGAAGCTGCGCGGTGAGATTTCGAGCCAGAGTTCACCGCGATAGCCGAGCCGCACGTCGTCGAACGCCTCCGAGCCGTCGGCGATCAGGCGCGTGAAGATGTCGAGCCGGCCGGTCGAGCTCTTCGGGTTGGCGGCGCCGGAAAGATTGGGCCGAAGTTCCAACCGCTCCATAAGTCGCGCGACGTACACGATATCTTTTTCGAGCACAGCGCCGTCGCCTGCCAACGAAACGGGCTCCGCATTCAGACTTTTCAGTCGATCGCGAACGGTGCGTTCGCGCCCGGGCAGGAAGCTCGCGCGCACCCGAAAGGCTTCCTTGCTGATCCTGAGGTCGAGGCTGGCGGGCTGGAATTGGGCTTCCTCGATTTCGCGCTCGGCCCAGAGCAGCTTACGGCCCTCCATCGCTTTAATTTTCTGGCGCGCAAACAAGCCGAACGGCGCGTTGAAGAAGGCGTCCTCGGCGAGGTCGGCGCCGTCGAACAGTCTTGGCAAGGCCCGGCGCCGTCGCGCCGCGATCTTCGGCTCAGGGCTCATGGCGGGCAATTTCGTGCATCGGCGCCAGTATATCGGCTTTCCCGCCCGGCGGGAGTCGCCCGGCGGCGCCGTCAACATGTTGTTGCGGCGGAGGGGAGCAGACCGAGCGCATCGAGCTTGACGCCGGCCCCAGCCGTCGAAGGCTTGATAAATACTTAATTATAACGTTTAATACGGCGGGGCGCACCTATTTCCCTTTCTTACCTAATTCCTGGAAGGCAAATGGCGAAGGAGGTGTGCATCACCGTCAGAAATCCTCGGCGGCGTCGCCGCCCGGCCGATCCGTGCCCACCGGACTTTTCCATCACGGGGGATTAGCGGCAGGGGCCGCGGGGTGGACACAAAAGCGCACTCAAAGCCTTGAAGTCGCTCGATCGCGGACCGGATCGGCGGCGCGACGCCCCTTCTCCCCGCAAGCGCACGGCTGTCCGGGGAAACGAAGATGCGCACGGAACGCGAGTCGACTTTAGATCTGTACAACCTCCGCGCGTCATGCCCGGCCTTGTGCCGGGCATGACGC
>JBEKLU010000119.1:0-16418 GCA_050010035.1 Roseiarcus sp. | reverse complement strand
CGTTCCGCTCGCTGCTCGGAATCGCTGGCGGGGCAGCCGCGCCGACCTTTGACGGGCTGTACTCCGGGGAATGGGTCCACCCCACATTTAGTGGGTGTGGGTAACAACCGGATAGGCAAGGTCCATTTGACGGCGGACACGCCGACGACGTGAACGCGACTTTGCGTTCGACGTGCGGATGTCGACAACTTCGCCCACCACTTTCGGCGTCGAAAAATCAGCGACTTGCGACGTGCCGAATGGTAACCGGGGCAAATTTCCGGGCGGCGCCTTGCTGTAGCCGCGCGCGCTGAGCGCGGCCGGCGCGTAAGCGCCTCGTCTTGCTCCTGTCGACGCGGCCGAACGAGCGCGGCCGGCCGCGCCTGATGCTGTTCGACGAGCCGACCTCGGCGCTCGATCCCGAGCTGGTCGGCGAAGTGCTGGAGGTGATGAAGAGCCTCGCGGCTGAGGGCATGACGATGCTGATCGTCACCCACGAAATGGGCTTCGCCGCCCACGTCGCCGACCGCATCGCCTTCATCGACGCCGGCCGCATCGTCGAGCAGGGCCCGCCGCGCAAGGTGTTCCACGAAAGCGCCGAGCCGCGGGTGCGGCAGTTTTTGCAGACGTATCACGATAGGAATAGTTTTTAGGGGCGCAGGACGCGACAAAAGGTCGATGGACCGGCGCGGCGGTCGCGCTTAGCTTCGCAGCTCTCGCCTTGACTGCGAGTTTCGGTCGCCATGAACCTTCCCGTCCGCGAATTTCAAGCCCGGGGTTTTCGCTCGCTGAAGGCGATCTCCTATCCGGTGTCCAGCCTCGACGTCTTCGTGGGGGCCAATGGCGTCGGCAAGACCAATCTCTACAGTGCGCTCGAACTCCTTCGATCGGCCGCCGCCAACTCGCTGGCTCGGGACCTCATGCGCCAAGGCGGCCTTGAATCGGCGCTCTGGGCGGGACCTCGACGCCGTTCCGAGCCCGCTCGCCTTCGCCTCGCGGTCGGCCTCGGCGAGCCGACCCGGCGACAAGGGTCGGAAGCGGCGTATCGATATGAAGTCGAGATCGGCTTTCCGCCGCCGCTCGAAGTCGACGCGGAGGGAAAAACCATTCTGAGCTCGGCGGCCTTTCCGGCAGAGCCGCAGGTGAAGGAGGAAGCCGTCGTTCTCGTTTCCCGCGCCAAGCGCGTGCGGCTGGTCGAAAGAAACGGCCCCGCCGTGCGAGCGCGCGGGGAGGCCGGCCGCCCGACCTCGGTCGATCTGGATCTGCTGGCGTCCGAGACCGTTCTGGGCCGGCTGGAGGACCCTTCTCGCTATCCTGAACTCGACGCGCTGCGCCGCACGTTGCTGCAATGGCGTTTCTATCATGGGTTCCGCACCGATGCGGGATCGCCGCTGCGCCAGCCCTGCCCCGCCGTAGCGACGCCAGCGCTGAGTTCCGACGGGCGCGACCTCGCCGCCGTCTTCGCCACCCTGGTCCATATCCGCCAGGACACGGTCGATCTCGACGCGGCGATCGACGAAGCCTTCCCAGGCGCGAAGCTGGTCGCGCCGCTCCCCGGCCGGACGGCGAATTTCGGCATGAGCTTTCCCGAATTTCCGCAGCGCGTATTCGAGGCGAGCGAGCTCTCCGACGGGACGCTCAGATTTCTTGGCTTGGCCGGCGCTTTGCTCGCTTACCGTGCGCCGCCGTTCGTCGCACTGAACGAGCCGGAGGCCAGCCTCCACCCCGATCTTCTAGAGCCGTTGGCGCGCCTCATCGCTCGCGCCGCCGAGCGGACTCAGGTCTGGGTCGTCACGCACTCGGACCGGCTCGCCGACGCTATCGCGGCGATCAGCGACGGGAAAATCCGCTCGGTGGTCAAGCGGGACGGCGCGACCGTGATCGAGGGGCTCAAGGCTTGGGGCGCGTTCGCCGACGAGGAGGAGTGAAGCGCCAAAAGTTCCACGAAAGCGCCGAGTTGCGGGTGCGGCAGTTTTTGCAGACGTATCACGACAGGAATAGTTTTTGAGGGAGCGGCGCGCTCCTTCCCCCCTCGCGGGGGAAGGTGTCATCGCGTCAGCGATGACGGATGAGGGGGATCGCGCGCAGCGCGATGGCTTTCTTGGGGCGCCTGCCGACCGCAGTGGCGTTACGCATCCATGCAGTCATCGTTTCCCCCCTTGCGATCGGCTTCCGTTTTGAACGGACAGAGCCGTCGCGCTGCGCGCGACCCCCCTCATCCGGCCCTTGCTGACGCAAGGGCCACCTTCCCCCGCGAGGGGGGGAAGGGGCGCCCCTTCACGATCGTTGCAGCTCGAGACTCGGCAAATCCAGCCCCTTCTCCCTCGCGCATTCCACCGCCGCCTCGTAGCCCGCATCCGCATGCCGCATCACGCCGCTGGCGGGATCGTTCCACAGCACGCGCGCGATGCGCCGCGCCGCCTCCTTGGTGCCGTCGCACACCACCACCATGCCGGCGTGCTGGGAATAGCCCATGCCGACGCCGCCGCCGTGGTGGAACGAGACCCAGGTCGCGCCCGAGGCGCAGTTGAGCAGCGCGTTCAAGAGCGGCCAGTCGGAGACCGCGTCGGAGCCGTCCTTCATCGCCTCGGTCTCGCGGTTGGGCGAGGCGACCGAGCCCGAATCGAGATGGTCGCGGCCGATGACGATCGGCGCCTTCAATTCGCCCGAGGCGACCATTTCGTTGAACGCGAGGCCGAGGCGATGGCGATCGCCGAGGCCGACCCAGCAGATGCGCGCGGGCAGGCCCTGGAAGCGGATGCGCTCGCGCGCCATGTCGAGCCAATTGTGCAGATGCGCGTCGTCCGGCATCAACTCCTTGACCTTGGCGTCGGTGCGATAGATGTCCTCGGGGTCGCCCGACAGCGCCGCCCAGCGGAACGGCCCGACGCCGCGGCAGAACAGCGGCCGGATGTAGGCAGGCACGAAGCCGGGAAAGTCGAAGGCGTCGCTCACCCCTTCTTCGAGCGCCATCTGGCGGATGTTGTTGCCGTAGTCGACGGTGGGAACGCCGGCGTGAAAGTAAGCCAGCATCGCGCGCACGTGTTCGGCCATCGACGCCTTGGCGGCGCGCTCGACGCCCTTGGGATCGCCGACGCGTCGCTCCTCCCATTGCTGCAGCTTCCAGCCCTTCGGTAGATAGCCGTTGACGGGATCGTGCGCCGAGGTCTGGTCGGTGACGATGTCGGGCCTCACGCCCCGGCGCACCAGTTCGGGCATGACTTCGCTGGCGTTGCCGAGCAACGCGACCGAGACGGCTTTGCGCTCCTTCGTCGCCCGCTCGACGATCGCCAGCGCGTCGTCGACGTCCTTGGCGGCGACGTCGACGTAGCCGGTGCGCAGGCGGAACTCGATGCTGGAGGGGCGGCATTCGACCGCCAGCAGCGAGGCGCCCGCCATCGTCGCCGAGAGCGGCTGCGCGCCGCCCATGCCGCCGAGGCCAGCGGTGAGAATCCACTTGCCCGCGAGATCGCCGCCAAAATGCTGGCGGCCCATTTCGGCGAAGGTCTCGTAGGTGCCCTGCACTATGCCTTGGCTGCCGATGTAGATCCACGAGCCCGCGGTCATCTGACCGTACATCATCAGGCCCTTGCGATCGAGCTCGCGAAAGTGATCCCAGGTCGCCCAATGCGGCACCAGGTTGGAATTGGCGATGAGGACGCGCGGCGCGTCGGCGTGGGTGCGGAACACCCCGACCGGCTTGCCCGATTGCACCAGCAGCGTCTCGTCGGCCTCGAGACGGCGCAGCGTCGCGACAATGCGGTCGAACGATTGCCAGTCGCGCGCCGCGCGGCCGATGCCGCCGTAGACGACGAGCTCGCCCGGCCGCTCGGCGACGTCCGGATCGAGATTGTTCATCAGCATGCGCAACGGCGCCTCGGTCAGCCAGCTCTTGGCGGAGATTTCAGGCCCACGCGGCGCGCGGACGACGCGCATATTGTCGATGCGGGAGGAAGAGTTCATGGCGGCGCCTTTCTTACGAAGGGGGGTCATGCGGGTTCCGACATTCGGCGAAGCCGGCGGCCAATCCCCCGGCCCCTCACCCTGCCTCTCCCCGCGAGCGGGGAGAGGGGCGCGCGGCGCCGTCCTTCTCCTCTCCCCGCTCGCGGGGAGAGGCAGGGTGAGGGGCGGGGGGAGTAGCTGCGCTATCGCCAGCAAAAGCCAGCATCGTCTCCAGCACTTTGCGCAGCGTCGCGCGCGTCTTGTCCGCGCGCGCGGGATCGAGCGGCGCCGGCCAGCTCGCTTCGTCGAGGCTTTCCGGCTCCTGCATATAGGCGCGGCAGGCGAGCTCCAGTTGCAGCGCGTGCACGCCGCGCTCGGGGCGGCCATAGACGCGGGTGATCCAGCCGCCCTTGAAGCGGCCGTCGACGACCCAGCTTTCGCCGCTGGCGGCGAGAACCGCGCCGACCGCCTCGCCAAGCGCGGGATCGCAGCTCTTGCCCGAATTTGAGCCGAGGTTGAACAGCGGCAGCTCGCCCTCGAACAGGCGCGGCGCGCGCGAGCGGATCGAGTGGGCGTCGAACAGCGCGACGCGCGGAAAGCGTTCGCGCAGCCGCGCAATCTCGCCGACCAGCGCGCCCTGGTAGGGATTGAAATAGCGCCGCCGCCGTTCGGCGATTTCGGCCGCGTCGGGCGCCTCGCCCGGCCGATAGAGCGGCTCGCCGTCGAAGGTCGTCGTCGGGCACAATTCGGTCGTCGCCTGGCCGGGATAGAGCGAGGCGCCGCTGGGATCGCGGTTGACGTCGATCACCGACCGCGAAAGCGTGGCGCGCACAAGAGTCGCGCCGAGCGCGCGGGCGAAGTCGTAGAGCTCGGGAATCCACCAGTCCGCGTCCTTGCGCGCCAGCCAGGGGCTGGCGAAGCGCGGCTCGAATTCGCGCAGTTCGGTCCCCGCGTGCGGGACGCTGACGATCAGCGGCGCCTCGCCGCGTTCGACGACGAGCCAATCGGGGGCGGCGGTCATGGCGTCTCTCCTTCGAGCGTCGGCGGCGCGGCGGCGCCCGCCGCTTCGACGATCGCGCCCGAGCGCATCAGGCGGGTGGCGGCGAGGATGTCGGGATGAAGATAGCGATCCTCTTCGAGCCGCGGCGCCTCGCGGCGCAGGCGCGCGCGCACCGCCTCCAGCGGCGCGCTGGAGCGGAGCGGCGCATGAAAGTCGCACGCCTGCGCGGCGGCGAGCAGTTCGATCCCCGTCACGGCGAACGCGTTTTCCGCCATCGGGGCGAGACGCCGCGCGCCATGCGCGGCCATCGAGACGTGATCCTCCTGGTTGGCCGAGGTCGGGATCGAGTCGACGCTGGCGGGATAGGCGCGCTGCTTGTTCTCCGACACCAGCGCCGCGGCGGTGACCTGCGCGATCATGAAGCCGGAGTTGAGGCCGGGCCTCGGGGTCAGGAACGCCGGCAGGCCGGACAGCGCCGGGTCGACCAGCATGGCGACGCGGCGCTCGGAAAGCGAGCCGATCTCGCAGATCGCCAGCGCGACCATGTCGGCGGCGAAGGCGACCGGCTCGGCGTGGAAATTGCCGCCCGATAGCGCCTCGTCGGCGTCGGCGAAGATCAGCGGATTGTCGGAGACGCCGTTGGCCTCGTCGGCGAGCGTCGCCGCGGCCTGGCGCAGGAGATCGAGGCAGGCGCCCATAACCTGCAGCTGGCAGCGCAGGCAATAGGGGTCCTGCACCCGCTCGTCGCCGGTGACGTGCGAGGCGCGGATCGCGCTGCCCGCCATCAGCGCGCGCAAGGCGTGAGCGGCGTCGATCTGGCCGCGATGGCGGCGCAGGGCATGGATGCGCTTATCGAACGGCGCGTCCGAGCCGCGCGCCGCGTCGGTCGACAGCGCGCCGACGACGAGGGCCGAGCGCCACAGCGACTCCGCCTCGAAAAGGCCGACGAGCGCGTTGGCGGTGGAGAACTGCGTGCCGTTGAGCAGGGCGAGGCCTTCCTTCGGCGCGAGCGCGATCGGCGCGAGGCCGACTTCGCCCAGCGCTTCCGCCGCCAGCATGACGCGCTCGCCGAGACGCGCCTCGCCGACGCCGATCATCGCCGCCGCCATATGGGCGAGCGGCGCCAGATCGCCGGAGGCGCCGACCGAGCCCTGCGCCGGCACGATCGGCGTCAGCCCGCGCGCCAGCATCGCTTCGAGAAGGCGAAGCGTCTCGGGCCGCACGCCGGAGGCGCCTTGCGCAAGGCTGCCGAGCTTCAGCGCCATCATCAGGCGCACCGTCTCGACGGGCGAGGGATCGCCGACGCCGGCGGCGTGGGAGAGCACGATGTTGCGTTGCAGTTGCGCAAGATCGGCGGGCGCGATGCGCACGCCCGCGAGCTTGCCGAAGCCGGTGTTGATGCCATAGACCGGCGCGCCGCGATCGAGGATGCGCTCGACCGCCGCCGCGCTCGCCGCCACCGCGGCCTCATGCGCGGGATCGAGCGCGACGGGCGCGCCGCGCCAGATCGCGCGCCAATCCTCGAGCGAAGCCTGCCCGGCTCTCAGCGTGACGGTCATCGCCCTCTCCAGACGCGCGCGTGCAAGGGATTGAAGCCGAGGCGGTAGACCAGCTCGGCCGGGCGCTCGACGTCCCAGATCGCCAGATCCGCCCACTTGCCGCGCTCCAACGCGCCAGTTTCCTCGGCGAGGCCGAGCGCGCGCGCCGCATTGCGGGTGACGCCGGCGAGGCACTCGTCGACGGTGAGGCCGAACAAGGTCGCCGCCATGTTGAGCGCGAGCAACGGCGAGGTCAGCGGCGAGGTGCCAGGATTGCAATCGGTCGCCACCGCGATTCGCACGCCGTGCTTGCGGAAGAGATCGACCGGCGGCGCCTGGCGTTGGCGCAGGGTGTAATAGGCGCCGGGCAGCAGCGTCGCGACGACCCCGGCGCGCGCCATCGCCGCCGCGCCGGGTTCGTCGGCATATTCGAGATGATCGGCCGAGAGCGCGCCGAACTCAGCGGCGAGCGCCGCGCCGCCGCCGTTCGACAATTGATCGGCGTGCAGCTTGACCGGCAGCCCCGCCGCGCGCGCCGCTTGGAACACCTGCGCGATCTCCTCGCGCGTGAAGGCGATGCGCTCGCAGAATCCGTCGACCGCGTCGACGAGCCCTTCGGCGGCGAGCTCCGGGATCATGACGTCGGCGACCTCGCGGACATAGGCGGCGCGGTTGTCGCCATACTCGGGCGGCGCGACGTGCGCGCCCAGGAAGGTCGTCTTGATCGCGACGCGGCGCTCCTCGGCGAGCCGGCGCGCGACGCTGAGCGACTTGCGCTCCGCGGCGAGCTCCAGCCCGTAGCCCGACTTCACTTCGAGAGTGGTGACGCCCTCGGCGATCAGCGCGTCGAGCCGCGGCAGACTCTGGGCCAACAGCTCATGCTCGCTCGCCGCGCGCGTCGCGCCGACCGTCGCATTGATGCCGCCTCCGGCGCGCGCGATCTCCTCGTAGCTCGCGCCGGCGAGCCGCATTTCGAATTCGCGCGCGCGGTTTCCGGCGTAGACGAGATGGGTGTGGCAGTCGATCAATCCCGGGGTGATCCAGCGCCCGTCGCAGTCGACGACGCCCGCCCCTTTGCGCCAAGCGGCGGGCAAATCGTCCTGCTGGCCGACGAAGGCGATGCGGCCGCCGCGCGCCGCGATCGCGCCGCGCTCGACGACGCCGAGGCCCGGCCGCTCGGCGGCGAGCGTCGCCAGACGCGCGTTCAGCCAAATCGTTTCCGGCCGCGCCGGGTCGCTCGCGTGGGCCATGGCGTTCGCTTCGTCTCTTCCCTCGCGCCCCGCTTTAATGTATAGACATATTCGCGAAGATTGCAAGCGGCGGGCGCCGCGGGCGCTTCGCCGATGCGACCAAGGAATCGCGATGCCGGTCATTCACGCCGCGAAGGCCTTGACGCCGGAAGGGTGGAAGTCCGACGTCAGGCTGACGATCGAGGGCGATGCGATCGTGACGATCGAGACCGGCGTCGCGCCGCGCGCCGGCGACGAACGCCACGCGATCGCGGCGCCGGCGATCGCCAACCTGCACAGCCATGCGTTTCAGCGCGGCATGGCGGGCCTCGCCGAATTCCGCGGCGAGCAAAACGACAACTTCTGGACATGGCGCGAGACGATGTACCGCTTCGCCCTGGCGATGTCGCCCGACGACGTCGAGGCGGTGGCGGCGCAGCTCTATGTCGAGATGCTGGAGGTGGGCTTCGCGGCGGTCGCCGAGTTCCACTACCTGCATCATGCGCCCGACGGCTCGCCCTACGCGGCGCGCGCCGAGATGGCGGGCCGCGTCGTCGCGGCGGCGCGCCGCGCCGGCATCGGGCTGACGCTGCTGCCGGTGTTCTACGCGCACGCGACGTTCGGCGGCGCGCCGCCCAAGCCCGAGCAGCGGCGCTTCGTCAACAACGTCTCTTCGTTCGCCCGGCTCGTCGAGGATTGCCGCGCGCTGATGAAGGATTTTCCCGGCGGCGCCGTCGGCGTCGCGCCGCACTCGCTGCGCGCGGCGACGCCGAGCGAGCTCGACGCAATCATCGGCCTCGCGGGCGAGGCGCCGATCCACATCCACGCCGCCGAGCAGGTCAAAGAGGTCGAGGATTGCCTCGCCTGGTCGGGCGCCCGGCCGGTGCAGTGGCTCCTCGATCACGCAGCCGTCGATTCGCGATGGTGCCTGGTGCATGCGACGCACATGGACGCCGACGAGACGCGGCGCCTGGCGCGCGCCGGCGCGGTCGCCGGCCTCTGTCCGGTGACGGAGGCCAATCTCGGCGACGGCGTCTTCAACGCGCCGGATTTCGGCGCCCACGGCGGCGTCTATGGAATCGGAACGGATTCCAACGTGCTGATCGGCGTCGCCGCCGAACTGCGCCAGCTCGAATACGCGCAGCGGCTGCGCGATCGCGCCCGCAACGTCTGCGCCGCGGCGGACGGCTCGACCGGCCGCGCCCTATACGACGCGGCCTCGGCGGGCGGCGCGCAGGCGCTGGCGCGCCGCAGCGGGCGCCTGGCGCCCGGCACGAGCGCCGACATCGTGACGCTGCGCGCCGACCATCCCCTGCTCGCCGGGCGCAGCGACGACCAGATCCTCGACGCGTGGATATTCAGCGTCGGCAATCCGCTGGTCGATTGCGTCTGGAGCGGCGGGCGCAAGCTCGTGGTCGACGGCCGGCACTCCTATCGTGAAGAGATCGGCGCGAAATTCGCCGCGGCGATGCGAGGGCTGTGCGCGCGATGACCGCATTGACGCTCCTGCAAGCCCTGCTATGCGATCGGACGCTCGCCGCGCAACGAGGCCGATGCGAGGCGCAACGGGAGGGGCGAGCATCACGCGCATGACGGCGAATCGCCCTATACGGCCGGTCCCATCGGTCTCGCTGCACCAGCAGATCCTGGCGGACATCGAAACGCGCATCCTGTCGGGCGAATGGCCGCCGGGGCACCGCATCCCGTTCGAGCACGAGCTGACGGCGCGCTACAAGTGCTCGCGCATGACGGTGAGCAAGGCGCTGACCCAATTGGCGGGCGCCGGGCTGATCGAGCGCCGTCGCAAGGCGGGCAGCTTCGTCATGCGGCCGCATTCGCAATCGGCGGTGCTCGAAATCCACGACGTGCGCGCCGAAGTCGCCGCCCTCGGCCTGCCCTACCGCTTCGAGATCGTCTCGCGCCAAAAGCGGCGCGCGACGCGCGCCGACCGTGCGCTGTTCGGCGTCGGTCCGAGCGACTCGGTGCTGGCGCTGACCTGCCGCCACGACGCCGCGCAGCGGCCGTTCTGCCTCGAGGAGCGGCTGATCAACCTCTCGGCGGCGCCGGAGGCGGCCGACGAGCCGTTCGCCGAAATCTCGCCGGGCGCCTGGCTGGTGCGGCGCGTTCCCTGGACCAGCGCCGAGCACCGCATCAGCGCCGCGGCGACGCGCGGGGAAACCGCGCGCGCGCTGAAGATCGCCGAAGGGCTGCCCTGCCTCGTCGTCGAGCGTCGCACCTGGAGCGGCGAGATGCCGGTGACGCGCGTCAAGCTGAGCTATCCCGGCGAAGCGCACGAACTCGTCGCGCGCTTCACGCCGGGGCAGGGCTGAGGCGGCGAGACAAGACCAAAACGCTCTAGAACGCCAGCCGCCCGCCGATCAGCGCCAGCGTGCCCGCGAGCACCCGGCGCAGCACGCGCTCGGGCACGCGCGAGGCGAGCGCGCTACCCACCGCGATGCCGGGAATGGAGCCGATCAGCAAGGAAGCGAGCAGCGCCCAGTCGATCGAGCCGATCCACCAATGGCCGGCGCCGGCGATGAGCGTCAACGGCACGGCGTGGGCGATGTCGGAGCCGACGATGCGAACGGTCGGCAGTTTGGGATAGAGCATCAGCAGCGCGGTGACGCCGATGGCGCCGGCGCCGACCGAGGAGATCGACACCAGCACGCCGAGCGCGGCGCCGAGCGACACGGTCAGCGCAGCGATTCGCCGGTCGTCGAGGCGGTCGAGCGTCGCGGCGACCGTGCGCAGCAGCCAGGCGCGGAAAATCAGCGTGATCGCCGTAACGATCAGCGCGAAGCCGAGGACGGTGGTGATGACTTCGCTCACCGATTTCGAATCCCGGCCGAAATGCGAGAGCAGCACGAGGGTCAACGCCGCCGCCGGCGCGCTGCCCGAGGCGAGGCGGCGCACGATGCGCCAGTCCACTGCGCCGTTGAAATTGTGGACGAGCGAGCCGCTGATCTTGGTGAGCCCGGCGTAGAGCAGGTCGGTGCCGACGGCGGTGGCGGGGTGGATGCCGAACAGCAGCACCAGGAGCGGCGTCATCAGCGAGCCGCCGCCGACCCCGGTGAAGCCGACCAGGGCGCCGATCGCGAGGCCGCTGAGCGAATAGAGGGGGTTCAGCGAATGGAGAAAATCGAGCATGAATACGCGGTCCAATGACGATCCCGGCAAGTCGACGATCCCAGCGCCGCGCTAGCGGCCTGGCCGCTGCGCCTATGGCCCGTACTTCTCGAATTCGATGTCTTCGGCGCGCGGCAGGCGATCGGCGGCGAAGCCGGTCGCGTCGACGCGCGTCAGCGAGCGCGCCCACGAAAGCAGCGCTTTCGTCCAGCCGGCGATGCGCCGGAACAGCGAAGTCGTGACAGGCTCGGCGCTCATGGGCGATCCTCGACGGGGAACTCCAAGACGTTAAATATACAAAAAGCATAGACTGAGTCAAGTCATTGAATGATCGAGGCGGCGCGCGGCGCCCCGGCAGCGTCCGTCGCCCTGCGGCGGATGACAATTTTCGTCGGGCGGCCTAAATACCTGCGGGCGCCCCACGCGGCGCTCGATAGAGAATGACGCCATGCCTATGGAGCCGAGCCAACCGCCCTTCGGGCCGTCGCCGCGCCGCGCCGGCGTCGGCGTGCGCGTCGGGCGCGGCGCAAACGCGGTCATGGTCGGCGGCGGCGCGCCGATCGCGGTCCAATCGATGACCAACACCGACACCGCCGACGTCGAGGCGACGGCGCGCCAGGTGGCGGCGCTGGCGCGCGCCGGCTCCGAGTTCGTGCGCATCACCGTCGATCGCGACGAGGCGGCGGCCGCCGTGCCGCACATCCGCGACCGCCTCGCCGCGATGGGCGTCGGCGTCCCGCTGGTCGGCGATTTCCATTACATCGGCCACAAGCTATTGAGCGAGCATCCCGCTTGCGCGCAGGCGCTGGACAAATACCGCATCAATCCCGGCAACGTCGGCTTCAAGAACAAGCGCGACGCGCAGTTCGGCAGAATCGTCGAGATCGCGATGCGCAACGACAAATGCGTGCGCATCGGCGCCAACTGGGGCTCGCTCGACCAGGAACTGCTCACCGCGCTGATGGACGCCAACGCCGCTTCGGCCCAGCCGATCGAGGCGCGCGCGGTGATGCGCGAGGCGATGGTCCAATCGGCGCTGCTGTCGGCGGCGCGCGCCGAGGAGATCGGCTTGCCGCGCGACCGCATCATTCTCTCCGCCAAGGTCTCGGCGGTGCAGGACCTCATTACCGTCTATCGCATGCTCGCCGGGCGCTCCGACTATGCGCTGCATCTCGGCCTCACCGAGGCGGGGATGGGTTCGAAGGGGATCGTCGCCTCCTCCGCCGCGCTCGGCGTGCTGCTGCAGGAAGGGATCGGCGACACCATCCGCGTCTCGCTGACGCCCGAGCCCGGCGGCGACCGGACGCTCGAGGTCAAAGTGGCGCGCGAAATCCTGCAGACCCTGGGCTTTCGCGCCTTCACGCCGCAGGTGGCGGCGTGCCCGGGATGCGGGCGCACGACCTCGACGGTGTTCCAGGAACTGGCGCGCGACATCGAGGCGTATCTCGAAGAGGCGATGCCGGCCTGGCGAAAAACCTATCCCGGCGTCGAGGCGCTCGAGGTCGCGGTGATGGGCTGCATCGTCAACGGCCCCGGCGAGAGCAAGCACGCCGACATCGGCATTTCGCTGCCCGGCACGGGCGAAGCCCCCGCCGCGCCGGTGTTCGTCGACGGGGTGAAGACCGTGACGCTGCGCGGCCCGGCCATCGCCGCCGAGTTCAAGGCGCTGGTCGAGGCGTATGTGGAGAAGCGCTTCGGCGGGCGGGGCATGGCGGCGGAGTGAAGAGGGCGCGGCGCCTTCAACGCGTGGAGCGCCGTCGTCATCGATCGAACATTTTCTTGACCAGTCGTTCCTGATATGTTCTCCTGATCGAAATTGGCGTTTCGAGAACGGAGAGCAAGGTCTTGGGTGCGATTCCGTTTACGCGCTTCTTCCGCCTGAGCGACGGCGGCGTCCAATGCGGCGAGGACGGGCTGTTCGTCGGGTCGACGCCGCTCCTGCTCCGCTTGCGACGGCCCGGCGGCCGCGACTCCTGGGCCGTGCGGCCGAGCGACGAACTCGAGAGCGAGCTCAGCGCGAGTTACGGGCTGCCGATCGACGTCGCCGCCAAGCGCGACGGATTGGCAGGCGTCGCCAGGGCGCTTGAGCGCGGAGAAATGCCGCTCGCCAAGATTGCAACGCTGTTACTGCGTTTCCCCGACCCGCCCTCGCTCGCCAAGGATGTCGCCGAGCGCGGTTCCCTCGAACTGGCGACTCGTCTGTTCGAGAGCGGGTTGCTGAAGGATTGGGACGAGTCGAAACACCCACGACTCGGCGGGCCGCCGAACCGCGGGCGATTCGCGGTGAATCCGGACAAGCCAGCGCCGCCTACCCGGTTGTCGGCGCCCGAAGGGGCGTCGGCGGCGGTCGCGCGGGCGGCGCGCGTATTGATTCGAGAGGCCGCTACGGCGGTTGCCGAACGGTGGAGTCTCGCCTTGTGGAGCGCTCCGATCCTCAAGGCGATCGAAGCTACCCTCGAAGTGATGAGCCCGAGCGAAACCAACAGGGGCGAGCAACGGGTCCTCGACCAGTTGCACGCGAGCCTCGACCCGCCGAAGACACTCGACGAGTTGCAGACGGAGCCGACAGAGAATGAGCTCGGCTATGAGAGACATCACATCGTCGAGCAGAACCCGGCCAACGTCGCCAAATCTCCGATAGAAGTCGTAATTGAAAAATTCGGGTGGGACGCCATCGACGATCCCAGCAACATCGTCTGGATCCCGCGCCTCAAGCACGAATTGATCACGGCCTATTACAACAGCACGGACGAAGATGATCCTGACGAACGCCTGCACAGGCAGGTCGTCAACGACATGGATTTCAACGGTCAACGTGAAGCCGGACTGGCGGCGCTGCGGAAATTCGGGGTGCTGCAATGAGCGCTGACAATTATGCCGCGATGACCACCGAGCGCCTGCTGGCGCTGTTCGTCGAAGCGGCGAAAAAGACGGGGGCCGGCAGCGGGCTCTTTGGCTTGTTGGACGACATGGCGGCTTCCGTCCCGCCGGAAAAGGCGCGTTCGATTTCCGCGGCGCCTGAAGCCAAGGCCGCAGTCCAGGCGCTCGGCGCGGCGCTGCGGGGGCGCAAGCCGATTGCGCAGATCCGCCAGTTGTTCGAGGACGACGATCGCGACGTGCGCACCTGCGCGGCCGGTCAATTCGGCTCGATCGACCCGGAATGGGCCGCTGCGACATGGAAGGGGCTCTTCGCGAAACTTCCCACGTCGGAAGTGCTCGCGTTTATGGCGCGCGCGCGTCAGGCGCCGCCGGATCGCCCGACGCTGAAGGAAATGCCCGACGATGGGCTCGTCGCGCGTTTCGAGGACGCCGCGACGCGCCAGTACGCGACGCAGTTTCTCGACCGCGTGGACAATCCAGAGGACATGGCGACGCACAACCGAATCTCGGGCGAAGTGGTCGACGTCATGAAGGAGCTGAAGTCGCGCGGGGCGCTGGCCAGACTTCTCCCGTTGCTCGCGAATCCCAACATGACCGTCCGTCGACGCGCGGCGCAGGGCTGTCTGCGTCTGGCGCAGGATAAGGCGGTCGCGGCGCTGGATAGCGTCGTCGCGAGCGGAAGCTTCCACGACCGTGTCGCGGCGAGCGACACGCTCGACCATTGGCGCAAGGGAAAGTGCCTCGTCGATGGGCTGTGAAACGCTCGCGCGGGCCGCGCGGCGCGATGGCGCTCGCCCCGCAAGTGCGTTACCAAGCGCTTCATTGGCGCGGCCGCCGAAACGGCCGCGCGTCGGAGCGCGCCCATGTACGAACCTCCGCTTCACCGCCAGGACGATCTCGCCGCCCAGCATGAGCTGATCCGCCGCCATCCGCTCGGCCTGCTCGTCAGCCAGGCGCCGCAAGGCCTGATCGCCAACGCGATCCCGTTCCTCGTCGACGCGGCGGCTTCGAAGCTCGGCACGCTGCGCGCCCACATCGCGCGCGCCAACGGGCAATGGCGCGACCTTGCCGTCGCGGGCGAGGCGCTGGTGGTGTTCCAGGGGGCCGACCACTACGTCTCGCCCTCCTGGTACGCGACCAAGCGCGAGACCGGCAAGGTCGTGCCGACCTGGAACTACGTGATGGTCCAGGCGCGCGGGATTGCGCGGGTGATCGAGGACGAAGCGTGGCTTCGTCGGCAGATCGCGGCGCTGACGGCGTCGCAGGAATCGGCTCGCGCCGCGCCCTGGGCGGTGACCGACGCGCCCGAGGATTTCATCGCGACGATGGTCAGGCAGATTGTCGGCCTCGAGATCGAGATCGCGGGCATCCGCGGCAAGTGGAAGGCGAGCCAGAACCGCAACGCCGCCGACCGCGCCGGCGTCGTCGAGGGGCTGACGGCCGACGGCGACGCACAAGCGCTGGCGATGGCGGCGATCGTGCGCGAGGCGAGCGGCAAGTAGCGCCGGGCGGCGCGCGCCGAGAGCGCCTCGCCGACTCCCCCGTTTTCGACTTGACTCCGGCGCGCTAAGATATATCTTACGTCAAGATATATCGTGATATGTCTCGTGTTGCGATATATCGCAACATATCTCACAAAGAGGCTTACAATGATGTTCTTTCGTCATTTCAATCAGTTCGACCGCGAGCGCTGCGCTCACGACGGTTTCGGCCATGGGCGCGGGTTCGGCCGGCACTGGCGCAGCGGCGGGTTCGAGCCGCGCGAGGGGCGCATGTTCGACAGCGGCGATCTCAAGCTCGTCGTCCTGGCCCTGCTCGCCGACAAGCCGCGCCACGGCTACGAGATCATCAAGGCGCTCGAAGAGCGCGTCGGCGGCGGCTACAGCCCGAGCCCCGGCGTCGTCTATCCCACGCTGACCATGATCGAAGACATTGGGTACGCCACCGGCGCCCAGGATCAGGGCGGTCGCAAGCTGTATACGCTGACCGCCGAGGGCGAGGCGTTTCTCGCCGCCAACCGCGCCCAGGTCGACGCGATCTTCGCGCGCTTCGAGCGCGCCGACGGCGAGCGACGCGGCGACATCGCGCCGCTGTTTCGCGCTATGCAGAACCTGCGCATGGCGGTGCGCCTGCGCGTGCGGCGCCGCGACGCTACGCCCGCCGAGATCCAGGCGATCGCCGACGCGCTCGACACTGCGGCCAAGGCCATCGAGCGGGCTTGAGGCGCGCGCGCTCATGGCCAGGCGATCAGGCTCTCGCGCCCGTCCTCGATCTCGAGGAAGACCGGGGAAACACGGTCGACCTGGGGGTAGGCTTCCCCCGGGTCGCACATGATCTTGCAGCCGAGGTCCGCGGCGAGCCGCCGCGCGAGGTCGACGTCGGTGTCCCACGGCCGCTCCGGTCCGGTGAAATAGAGCGACGCAAAGCGGCCCTCGCCGAACGGGAACGCTATCGAGACGCGCCCGAACGCGCTGTCGTAGATTTCCAGGTTGTCGTCCTTGTGCGCGAGCGACACCGGCCCGGCGACGCCCTGAAGCCACTCGGCCAACCGCTCCCGCGAGCACTGCGCATAAGCCTCGACGTCGCGCTGTCGCATCGTTGTCCTAGTACACGCCGCCGGAAGATCGAACTCCGTTTCGCGTTCATGCGGCAAGCGGCTTGCCAGTCATGGTCCACTTGAAGGGTTTGGCGAGAGTACGGTTGAAGTATGCGATGAAGGCTTCG
>JBEKLU010000118.1:0-16518 GCA_050010035.1 Roseiarcus sp. | reverse complement strand
CGAACTGTCGCAGGACTCGAGCAAGTTGCAGGAATGGCGCGAGTCGGCGGCGACGCACCTCGCGGGTCTGACGCCGCGACAGCGCGAGGTGATGGAAAGGGTGCTCGCCGGCCACCCCAGCAGGAACATCGCGGCCGACCTCGGCATCAGCCAACGCACCGTCGAGAACCATCGCGCGTCCATCATGAAGAGAACGGGCTCGAAGTCGCTTCCCGCGCTGGCCCGACTGGCGCTCGTCGCGGCGGGCCGCGTCGCCGAGCCGCGACAAGCGCATTAGGAAACAGCGACTTCAAGGTCTCTCGGCTCCCGCGCTTAGTCCTTGACGCCAGAGATAAGGGCTGAATTTCGACGCGGCTTTGGGGTCATGGCAAGCCGATAGGGGTTCTCGGTCATGACCTGCACGGCGTCCGTGCCATAGGTCTTGTAGATGCGGACAGCTCGGGCGGTTCCGACTCCATTGATGTGAAGGAAGACCATGATCTCCCGGACGATCTTTTGCTCGGCCCAGGCGTCCGTGATCTGTTTGGCCCGGACCGCCCCGATGGAGGAACCGCACGATCCGCGCATTCTGCACATTGGCAATTGGCTCCTGGACTACCCTTTTGCCGAGCTCCTGTATGCGGGCGCGCTCGAGGCGGTGCGGCACGCGCGTCAATGGGGCCCCGTCGTCGTTTTATCCGATGGGGACGCGGTCTTTCAGCCGCGCAAGATCGATCGTTCGGGCCTGTACCGCGCTTTCGACGGCAATGTTCTGATCTACGTCCGCAAAGAAAGAGAGTTGGGCGATGTGGAACGCTCTTATCCGGCCCGACATTACGTGCTGATCGACGACAAGCTGCGTATCCTCGACGCGGCCAAGGGAGTCTGGGGCGACAGGGTTGCGACGGTCTTCCCCAAGCAAGGGCGCTACGCCCTCGACGCCGCTACGCTGGCGGATCTTCCACCGGCCGACATCGCAATCGAACGCATCGGCGAGCTGACGAAATTCGGTCGGCCGGCGCTAAGGCGCTCCTGAGGGAAGTGTCAACGGCGGGAGGATTTCTGGCCTACTCTGTCAGCGCCGCGCAAAGGTCTCCGTGGCCCTGAACGAGAACTCGAGGACGACGCCATTTTGATCGATGGCGCGCCAAAGCCAGCGTTTCTCGCCGCGGATCGGCGCCCGTCGGCATGCGAGAATCAATGCGATGACTGTGACGCTCGAAATCGCGTCTGAGGCGTCGATTGCGGCTGATCCAGGCGGATGTCCGTTCGACAATCCGTCGGCGCGGCCGGGCGGGCGCGCGCGCCAACGCGAAAGGGCCGCCGATTCGTCCCGGCGGCCTTCCCGTCCAAGGCGCACGCCTCGCGTCAAATTGCGACGTAGCGGGCGTCGATAGAGTTACGGTGACAGTGCATTCAACCGCCAACCCTGCGATTTCTCCTTGGCGATCGCCAGTAGGAGCCAGATGAGCGCCCTGTCGCCACCCCCCGCTCTCCGCAGCCGCCGCAATTCGCCGTCGATTTCTTGGAAGAGACCCTTTTCCGATTGAAACGGGCTGTCAAGGGTCTCGACCGCCGGAGGCGGCGCGCCCATAGGGCGTCGAGAGACGCCCGTCTCCCGACGCCCTATGGGCGCGCCCTTGACAGCCCGTTTCAGTCGGAATTTGCGCATCCAAGAGATCGACGGCGAATCGCGGCGGCCTTTGCGGTTCGCGGCCGGGGACTGCGACATTCTCTTCCGGAAAAGCGGAAATCGCGGTAATCTGACAATCGAACGCCGGCGAGGGTTCGCGCGCCGGCTGCTCGCAAATGCGCCCCCTTCCCCCCTTGCGGGGGAAGGTGTCACGCGAAGCGTGACGCGGACGAATGCTTCGCATTCGCCTGGGGATGAGGGGGCGCGCCGCAAGGCGCGGCTGTCGGTGCGGCCCGGGGGCCGCGGCCGAACGGAGGACACAAGTTTGTACGCGCCCGTTGACGCCGAAGCGACGCGCCTTGCGGCGCGACCCCTCATCCGGCCGGCTCCGCCGGCCACCTCCCCCCGCAAGGGGGGAAGGGGGCGCGGCGGGTGCGGAGAGGCCAAAATCGGCCGGCGCGCCGCCAAGCCGTTGATTTCATTGGAAACCGTCAAGGAATTTCCTTGCATTTCCTTGGAAAAAGCTTGGAAAAGTTTGGATTTTCCTTGGAAAAGCTTGGAAAACGCTTGGAAATCCTTGGAAAAGCTTGGCCGCCCGCCTCGCCGGTGCCGCCCGGCGCGCCGCGGCGGAAAATCGTCACGCAAGCCCTTGATATCCTGGCGCCGCGCCCGAAAAACGGCGCTCCCCCGCCCGCCTGACCGGACATGCCCATGTCACGAAAGCGCGCCGCCGCCCTCGGCGCCCGCGTCGCGCGTCCGCTCCAGGAGATCGCAGGCGGCGCGAACGACACTCGCCACGCTCAAACCGGTCATATCGCCGACGCCGTGCCCGCTGGTCTCGAACGACGGCTCGTGGTCGCCAGATTCGTTCGCGCCTCTCACGAAGGCCGCTCGCGGGCCCCAAGGGCGATACCGCCGGTCGTCGGTCGGCCCGAAGAGGCCCAGCGTCGGCGCCCCCGAGGCGGCCGCCAGATGCATCAGACCCGAGTCGTTGCCGATGAACAGCCTGACCCGTTTGAAGCAGGCGTAGGTGGTCAACGGGTCCAACCCCATGAGGTCGATCACCTGAGACGGCGCGAGGGCGGAGCGGATGGGCTCGCAAAAGCGTCCGTCGCCGGGACCGCCGGTCAACAGCGCACGCCCGCCGGCGAGCGGTCCGGACGGGCCGAGCAGCTCGACCGCGGTCTGCGCGAAACGCTCCGCAGGCCATGTCTTCGGCGGCCAGGTGGCGGCCGGCGCAATCGCGAGGATGGGTCGTTCGGGGCCGACGAGTTCATCGGCGCGCGCCTCCCTGGCCGCGGACGTGTAGAGGAATGGCGAGGGAGGCCGATCGAGACAGCCGATCGTCCGGGCGGCCTCCAGCACCTTGTGCAGCGGCGGCGAGCCGGGACGTTGATGGATGGAGCGATAGACGAACCTGCGCTTGGCCCACAGCGTGTAGGCCAGGCCGGACCCGCGCATGTCGATCACAACCTTCCAGCGGCGGCCCCCCACCTCGCGCCACAAGTCCAGCCAATGCATCGAGTGCGGCCTCTTGCGCAGGGCGATCAGCTGTTCGAGGCGGGGCGTGTCGAGAAACAGGGGCGCCGCCACCGGACCCGCCGCAACGGTGAAACAGGCTTGCGGCTCGGACTCGACAAAATGGCGCAGCAACCCCGAGGTCAGGACAGCGTCGCCCATGGAGCCCGCGGTGATGAAGAGCACCCGATCGCGCGGGCCGTCCATGTTTCCGACCTCGCCGCCAAGCCGACCGGACGTGGGTATGCGACGACAGGTTGCGCGCCGTCTTGATCGGCGTCAATGGGCCGCAATCGCTGGATTGACACTGACGGCGCGATCGGCGGCGGCCTCTCCTGTTCGCGCGCGCCAGGCGCCGGCTGTCGGCCTCACCCGCCCCGCGCCGCCTCCGCGAGCGCCCGCCACCAATGCTCGTTGCGCGCCCAGTTCCAGTTCGCCGCCGGCGAGGGCGAGGGCAGGAGCCACAGGCGGGTCGCGCCGATCGTCTCGCTCTGCTCGCCGAATTGCGCGTCGCGGTCGAGGTACCGGCGGCCCGCCGTCAGGCTGGTGAAGGCGAGGATGCGGGGCTGGGCGCGCGCGATTTTTTCCGCCATCGCCTCGCAGGCGGCGCGCCCCAGCGCGCCGGCGGGCAGTTGCTTGTCCATGCCGCTGACGGTCTTGGCGATGTCGGTCAAGCCGAGGCCGAAGCGCGGCAGCTCGGCGAAATCGGAAGGGTCGATGAGCCGCGGCGTCAGGCGAACCGCATGGAGCGTGCGCCAGAACTTGTTCTGGGGATGGGCGTAATAGCAGCCGCGCGCCGCCGAGACCGCGCCCGCCGCGGTGCCGCAGAAGACGAGGCGTAGGCCGGGCGCCAGCACATCCGGCAGGATCGGCCGTTCCGCCGCGTGCGGCTCAGATCGTCTGGTTATAGGCCCCGACCTCCGGGTTTTCGCGCAAGACCGCGTCCACCGCGTGGAACATCTCGCGCATGCGCGCCTCGGAGACTGGGCTCTCGACGACGACCGCCAGCTCGGGCTTGTTGGAGGAGGCGCGCACCAGCCCCCAGGTTCCGTCCTCGACCGTCACGCGCACGCCGTTGACGGTGACGAGGTCGCGGATCGGCTGGCCTGTGAAAAGTGCGCCCGCGGCCTGCATCGCGCGAAACCGCGCGACGACGCGCTCGGCGACCCCGTATTTCACCTCGTCCGGGCAATGCGGCGACATGGTCGGCGAGCCCCAGGTCTTCGGCAATTCGCGATAGAGAGCGGCCATCGACTTCTCAGGATTGCGGTCGAGCATGGCGAGCGTCGCGATCGCGGTGACGAAGCCGTCGTCGTAGCCGCGCCCGATCGGCGCGTTGAAGAAGAAGTGCCCCGACTTCTCGAAGCCGGCGAGCGCGTCGAGATCGCGCACGCGGCGCTTGATGTGGGAATGGCCGGTCTTCCAATAGTCGGCCTTGACGCCGCGCGCGATCAGCTCGGGATCGCTGGCGTAGAGCCCGGTCGACTTCACGTCGACGACGAACGTCGCGCATGGGTGCAGCTTGGAGAGATCGCGCGCGAGCATCACGCCGATCTTGTCGGCGAAGATCTCGTTTCCCTCGTTGTCGACGACGCCACAGCGGTCGCCGTCGCCGTCGAAGCCGAGCGCGAGGTCGGCGCCCGCTTCTCTCACCGCCGCCGCCATCGCGTGCAGCATATGCAAGTCCTCGGGGTTGGGATTGTAGTTGGGAAAGGTGAAGTCGAGATCGCAGTCGAGCGGGACGACCTCGCAGCCGAGCGCGCCGAGCAGTTGCGGGGCGAAGGCTCCGGCGGTGCCGTTGCCGCAGGCGGCGACGACTTTCATCTTGCGCGCGAATTTCGGCCGCGCCGTCAGGTCGGCGATGTAGCGGGCGGGAAAATCGGCGACGAACTCGTAGGCTCCGCCTTCGCAGGGGCGAAAATCGCCGGCGAGCACGATTTCGCGCAAGCGGCTCATTTCCTCCGGCCCGAAGGTCACCGGCCGCGCCGCCCCCATCTTGACGCCGGTCCAGCCGTTGTCGTTGTGCGAGGCGGTGACCATCGCGACGGCGGGGACGTCGAGCGCGAACTGGGCGAAATAGGCCATCGGCGTGATGGCGAGGCCGATGTCGCGCACCCGGACGCCGGCGGCGGTGAGCCCAGCGATCAGCGCGTACTTGATCGCGCCGGAATAGGAGCGGAAGTCGTGGCCGACGACGATGTCCTTTTCGACCCCCAATTCGCCGAGCAGCGCGCCCAGGCCCATGCCCAGCGCCTGCACGCCCATGAGGTTGATTTCCTTCTCGTAGAGCCAGCGCGCGTCGTATTCGCGAAAGCCGGTCGGCTTGACCATCGGCCGCGATTCGTAGGCGTAGGTGTTGGGGCTGAGCTGGGGTTGCGGCTGGGGGAACAAGGCGGCCTCGGGCGATGGAGCGCAAGGCCCCTGCCTAGCCGATCGCCGGCTCGATAGAAAGCCGGTCGAGGCGCTTGGCCCCCCGGGCCGAGCGAATCGCCCTATTGCTTCAGCACGAGCACGCCGTCGCGCTGCTCGACGCTGGCGAGCCGCTTGAGAAAGCTCGCGCCGAGAAGATTGGCGGTTCCCGTCCCCGGCGGCATCACCACCGCCTCGACGTCGTTCATGTCGATCGAGCCGAGCCTGACCTGCCGGAGGACGACCGGCGAGACGAGGGAAACGCCGTTGGCGGTGTTCGCCTGCACCTTCGGCGCCGACGGATCGACGGCGACGCCGAGACGCGCGGCGGTGTCGGCCGTCAGCGCGACCATCGAAGCGCCGGTGTCGATGAGCACGTCGACGTCTTGGCCCTCGATCGAGGCGTTGGCGTGGAATTGGCCGCCCGCGTCCGCCGGGATCGACGCTTCGCGTAGGCCCAAACCGCCGTTCGCGGCGGCGTTCGTCGCGGCCTTGGCCGGAGCAGCGGGCGCGGACGCCGAGGGCGCCCCGCCGGGATCCGCTCGCTCGGGAAACAGGGACGGAGCGGAAAACGCGAGGACCAGAGCCGCCACCGCGAAAAGCAACGCATTCTTCAACATGAGAGCACCTGCCGCCGCGAGGCCCGCGGGACTTGGCTCGTCACTATGCCGACGGTGGGCGAAAATTCGGTAAAGGCGACGCCGGCGCGCCGGTAAACGCCGCGCTTTTCCCGCCGCGCGCGCCGGCGTCGCCAATTTTAGTATATAATTGGCAAAAGCCCGAGACGACTTGACGGTATGGCTTCGACCGTTCCCTCGCATTGCGTTGCGAGGCCTGTCGCCGGCGCGGCGCGCGTCGAAGGTCGGACGGCTTCGCTACGCGATCGAGATGGGGCGGTCGGGGAACGCCAGCTGCTCGCGGTCGCGCCAATTCGGACGGACGTAGTTGATTTCCATCAGCCGACGGACGCCGATGATCGGCCGGGGATCGAAGCCGTGCCAGGTCGCCGGCCCGGGCACGAAGATGACCGCCGAATTGAATTCCCCCGACGATCGGCCGACCCAGCGGCGCTCCATGTCGTAGATGTCGGTGCCCCAATCGACCGAGTCCGGCCCGATGGAGAAATAAATCACCATCGAAAACAGCTTTTCGCGGATGTCGCGGTGTGGCTCGAGCCAAGCGCCGTCCGTGTCCTGGATGTACTCCATCCGCAGAAACGATCCCTCGGCCTCGATTTCGAGGGTCTCGGCCAGCAGCCTGGCGACGTCGGGCCGTTGCAGGGCGTCGCACATCGCCGAGCAACTCGGGAATTTGGAGCGCAGCAGCGGCGTGAAGAAGCAGCGCTGCTTGTTGTAGGTGTCGCGCGTTCCGTCGGTCTTGCCGAGCTGCGGCGGCGCGATCGGCAGCGTCAGGATGCCGGTGCACAGCGATTCGGGCAGCGCCTCGGCGATCTTCCAATGGCGATAGGGCTTTTCGTCCCGCCGCGCGCGCCGCAACGCGGCGCTGAAATGCGCGGCGATCGCCGACGCGTCAGGCGTCTGGGGATAGGCCATGCTCGTTCTCTCCAAGATTCGGGCGCGGACGGCGGTTATTTCCCGAATAGCCGACGCGGCGCCCAGTCGATCGCCTTGCGCAGCAGGGGCACCGACTTGGCGAACGAGCTGACGCTGTGGCGCCAATATTCGCGCTGCACGTACCAGTCCGAGTCGACGTAGCAGAGTTGCAGGCTCATGCGCTGGGCCTTCTGCGGCAGGAAGCCGTGCCACGAGTGGTCGCAGACGCGGAACATCAGCATCCGGCCGAATTCGGGCGCGAACTCGAAGGCGTAGTCGTTGCGATCCTCGCTGCGCAGCACGCGAAGCCGCCCGCGCTCGTACGGGAATTCGCGCGTGAAGCCGACCAACACCGTGACGATCTTGTGCTTGGAATCGGGGTGGGCGTAACCCTCGTTGTAATGGCCGGACGTATTGCCCATCATGACGATGCAGGGCGGATAGTGGCTGAGGTCCATGTCGAATTTGCGCTCGACGAGGTGCCGGAAGCGCGGGCTGAGCAGGTCGCGCACGACGGCGCCGAACTCGGGTCCATAGCGAAGATCGGGCAGCCCGTAACTGCCGCGATCGGGAATCTTCGGCGCGTCCGCCAGCACCGATTCCTTCAAGCTCGGATCGATCGCGTGCTCGACGAACGCGAAGTCATAGGGATCGTGTCGCAGTTCGGCGGCGGCGATCGCCGCTTCATCGAGCATCGACAATGGCGCGTTTTCTTGTTGTTGCATCGGTCACTCCCATTCGATCCGCCCGAGCCACCCGCCGACGCGGGATCGAACCAGGGCTTGAAGCCTAGCCTCCCGCCGCGCGACGGCGTGGGAGCCCTAGAACACCCATCAGTACGCGGTCAAGCCGGGCGTCTTGTCGGCGACGGCCGCCACGCCCTCCACCTCGATCAGCCATTCCGGGCGGCAGACCGCCCCCTGGACGATCAGGATCGGCAGCTCCGGAAAGCGCTCGACCAGACGACGCTGCACGGCGAGGTAATCGCTGGGGTCGCGAAGATACACGGTCAGATGCATCATGTCGCCCAGATTCGCCCGCCCCGCGCGCAGCAGCGCCTCGACGTTGGCGAGCGCTCGGTCGAGTTGAAGCAGCACGTCGCCGGGATGAAGAACCTGCCCGACGTCGTCGATGCTCGCGGTTCCCGAAATGAAGATGTGCGCGCGATCGCCGTAGGCGACTCGCGTCGCGCGCTCGAAGGTGACGCCGTAGTCTTTCGTCGCGCACAGCGCTTCGAAATCGTTGAGATACGAAATCTGCTCGGGCGCCAGACCGAGGATCGAATAGGCGTCCATCGCGACGACGTCGTAACGGTGCGCGCAGGCGCCCTCGATGCCCGTCGAGGCGATGAAGTGGGTGTCCGCGGTCAGGCCTTGCCGCCGGAACAAGTCGGTGCGGCTGTCCACCATGTCCTGGTAGAAGACGTCGACGCCCTTGATATAGAGCCAGGTTCTCACGCAGTGATCGCGCAGCGTGCCGCCTTGGGCGGCCAGCGCGGCGATCAGATTGTCGAACACCTCGCGCGTCTGGTCGGCCGCGGACGAGGGCGCGTTGTCGGCGGCGCTGAGCCGCGTGCTCCACAGGTGGCGCCGCCCGCCCATCTCGACGAGCGTATGATTATGCGCCAATTCTCGCTTCGCGACGGGAGCGTCGCTGGCGACGTGATAGGCGAGCAACGCGATCTTGGCGCCGCGCGGCGGCGCCTGTTGCACGATCGAGACCGCCACCGGCCCCTCCTCCGGCGCGCCGAACAGGCTCGCGCCGCGAATGCGGTCCGCCTGGTTCAAGACGTCGCTGAGGAACACGCGTCGGAATATCGCGCTCTCCGGCCGCAGGCCGAGCGCCTCTTTGGCCGCCGCGTAACGTCGTTCGACGACGCCGAGTTGCTCCGCGAAAGGCAGTTCGGGGGTCGTCTCGATCGCAATGTAATGCTCTCGGGCGCCGCCTGCGCCCTCGAAGCTGCGGCTCGATATTCCCTCTGCCTGCGCCATCCGGGCCTACCTTTCGTCTCGAGCGCGCCCACCCGCGGTGGCGATGCAAAATGCCGTTATCGCAGGGACCCTTACGACTTGGGCGACTTCGCGTGCGTTGACGCAAATCAATGCCGCGGACGAAAAAAATGGTTCGTGCGTTTCGACGTCGGTCGGGGTAAACGCTGGCCGGGCGCGGCCTGCGCACGCTCGCGAGGCGCCGGGCGGCGTCGCGGGAGGCGCGGTCTTCTGAGGACGGGCGAAATGGAAGAGGCTGAATTTCCAACCATGCTGGCGCGCGGCGTGATCGCGGCGACGCCGCCGCCCCTTCTCGATCTCGGCGCGGCCGCGCTTCTCCGCGGGATGGGGCGCAACCACCCCGATCTGTTCCGCGTCCTCGAAGAGCTCCGCCGCACCGTCGTCCGCGTCGAGCTGACCGATCTGCCGCGTCAATTCCTGCTGCAGTTCGGCGGAGGAGCGCCGTCGCTGAAGCTGGCGAGCGCGGACGACGTCCCGGCGGACGCGAGCGTCAAGGGATCGTTGGAGTCGCTGCTGGCGCTGCTCGAAGGCCGCATCGACAGCGACGCGCTGTTCTTCACCCGCGAGCTCGTCATAACCGGCGACACCTCGGCGGTGGTGACGTTGCGCAACGTCCTCGACCGCGAGACCATCGACGTGCTCGACGAAGCGTCCTCGCTGTTCGGCCCGCTGCGCCGCTTCGCGCGCGCCGCCGCGCTGAGCTGGGAGCGCCGCGCCGAGCGGCTGCGCGACCTTCTCATGCCCGTCCGCTCGGCCGGAGGTGGCGGCGCGAACGGCGAGCGCGACGCGGCGGCGGAAAACGAGGAGCTTCGCGCCGAAATCGAGACGCTGAAGACGCGCCTGAGCAAGCTGGAGGCTCGCCAGCGTCGCAAGGAGGGAGCGGCGGCATGAGGCCGGTGAATTATCTCGAGCTGGTCTGCCCGGCCGGCACGCCCGCCGCATTGCATGCGGCGATCGAGGCCGGCGCCGACACGGTCTATTGCGGCTTTCGCGACTGCACCAACGCGCGCAACTACCCCGGGCTGAATTTCGACCTCAAGGAGATGCGCGAGGGCATCGCCTACGCTCACGCGCGCGGACGGCGCGTACTGGTCGCGGTCAACACCTTTCCGCGCGCCGGCGACGTCGGGCCGTGGCGCCGCGCGGTCGACAGCGCGGCCGAATTCGGCGCGGACGCGGTCATTCTCGCCGACATCGGCGTGCTCGACTACGCCACGCGCCGTCATCCCGGCCTGCGCCGTCACCTCTCGGTGCAGGCGGCCGCGTCCAACCCCCTGTCGATCGACTTCTATCGCGAGAATTTCGGCGTCAGCCGCGTCGTCTTGCCGCGCGTGCTGTCGGTCGAGGAAGTCGCGGCGCTGATCGGGCGCATGAAGATCGAGGCGGAAGTCTTCGCCTTCGGCTCGCTGGGCACGATGGTGGAAGGGCGCTGTTATCTCTCCTCCTACATCACCGGCCGTTCGCCGAGCTGCGACGGCGTCTGCGCGCCGGCCGAGTTCGTCTCCTACCGCGAGGAAGGCGAGTTCATGGTGTCGCGGCTCGGCGACGTGATAACGAACCGTTACGCCAAGAACGAGAACGCGGCCTATCCGACGCCGTGCAAGAGCCGCCTCGTCGTCAACGGCGCCGCCTCCTATCTGTTCGAGGAGCCGGTGGGGCTCAACGCCGCCTCGATCCTGGCGCAACTGAAGGCGGCCGGCGTGACCGCGCTCAAGATCGAGGGACGACAGCGCAGCCGCGCCTATGTCGGCCAGGTCGTGGCGGCCTTCCGCGCCGTGCTCGACGCGCTGGCGCGCGGCGAGGAGACGCCGGCGGCGATCGGCGACCTCAACGCCATCGCCGAGGGAGGAAAGGTCACTTTGAGCGCGTACAAGAAGGGCTGGCGATGAGCGCGCTGACGCTGGGACCGATCCTGTTCAACTGGAAGCCGGAGCGCCGCCGCGACTTCTACTTCCGCATCGCCGACGAGGCGCCGATCGACTGCGTCTACATCGGCGAGGTCGTGTGCTCCAAGCGCGAGCCGTTCTTCGTCGACGACCTGCCCGCCATCGCCGAGCGGCTGCGCGCCGCGGGCAAGCAGGTCGTTCTGTCGACCTTGGCGCTGGTCACCACCGACCGCGAGATGGAGGCGATCCGCGAGAGTTGCGGCTCCGGCATGATGATCGAGGCCAACGACGTCGCCACCATCAGGACGCTCGCCGGCGCGCCGCATGTCGCCGGCCCGTTCATCAACGTCTTCAACGAGGCGACGCTCGACTTTCTCGTGCGCGGCGGCGCGCTCAGGGTGAACATGCCGGTCGAGCTGTCGGCGGCCTCGATCGCGACGCTGGCGCGCCACAATCCGGTCGAAACCGAGGCGCTCGTCTTCGGCCGCCAGGGGCTTTCGCTGTCGATGCGCTGCTACCATGCGCGCGCCTATGGGCTGACCAAGGACGCCTGCCAGTTCGTCTGCGAGCTCGATCCGGACGGCCTCTACGCCGACCAGCTCGACGGCCGGCGGCTGCTCGTCGTCAACGGCACGCAGACCATGTCGCACGGCTACGCCGTGGCTCTCCCCGAGCTCGCCGATCTGCAGGCGGCGGGCGTGACGCATTTCCGGCTGTCGCCGCAGACGACGGACATGGCGAAGGTGGCCGAGCTCTATCGCGGCGTCCTCGACCGCCGGATCGCCGCCGACGAGGCCCTCGCCGCCTTGCGCGCGCTGGTCGACCCGGTTCCCTTCGTCAACGGCTACATCCGCGGCCGCGAGGGCATGAGCTGGAGCGAAGCGGCGGCGACTTGAGACCGCGGCCGGCGGCCTGAGGGAGTCGCACGACTCGGCGAAGCCTGCGGCCAATCCCTCGGCCCCTCACCCTTCCCTCTCCCCGCAAGCGGGGAGAGGAGCGCGCGGCGCCTTTCTTCCCCTCTCCCCGCTTGCGGGGAGAGGCAGGGTGAGCGGGGAGAGGAGCGCGCGGCGCCTTTCTTCCCCTCTCCCCGCTTGCGGGGAGAGGCAGGGTGAGGGGCGGGGCGAGTTTCCGCACTGTCGTCAAAATGTGTGTATGCCTTAGGCCGGCGTTCACGTCCGGTCGAACGGCGTGGCGAAGCGCGGTCGGACGACCGCCTCGCCCGACGCGGCGGCGACTCCCGCCTCAGCGGCGAAACGTTCCATCTGCGCGATCGTCGCGCGCGGCATTTTCCACCGCCGCGCCGCGCTGAGCACCGCGGCGATGTGGTCCGCCCGCGCGACGCCGGGCCCGGCGTTCGTCCCGAAATAGACCAGCGCCCGCCTGGCGCCGCCGGCGGCGACGACCGGCTGGGCCGCCTTGGCGTAGAGGCCGTCGGCGAGCCCCTCGAAGCGATCGAGCGCGCCGACGTCGGCGAGCGCGATCGTCCACAACACGCCGTCGACGTTCGCAATGGCGTCGCGTGTCGCCGTCAGCCAGCCCTCGCGCATGACCGCGAGCCGATGGCGCATCAGGCGCGCCAGGCCGAGCGGCTTGGAGCGCGGGCAGCGGCGCGCCATCGCTTCGACGTCCATGTTCGCGCCGTAGGCGAAATAGAGCGGCGCCGATTTGTCTCCTTTAGCCGCTGAGCCGCTCGACCTTGCTGACGACGCTCTTGTCGCGCAATTGCGCGAGGACGGCGTTGAGGTGCTGGATGTCGGAGACTTGCAGGTCGAAGCGCACTTCGCGGAAGTCCGATCCGCTGGGGCTGAACACGACGTTGTCGATGTTGGCGCCCGCTTCGCCGATCGTCGTCGCGATGACCCCCAGCGCGCCCGGCTCGTTGAGCGTCGTCACCATGATCTGCGTGGGGTAGAACGCCTTCGTCGCGGTGTCGAGGTCCCAGCGCACGTCGAGCCATTGCTCGGGCTTGTCGTCGTAGGCGACGAGCGCGGGCGAATGGATGGGATAGATGGTGATCCCCTCCCCCGGCGTGCGGATGCCGACGATGCGTTCGCCCGGAACGGCGCCGCCCTTGGGCGCGAAGCGCACCGGCATGTCCCATTCGACGCCGCGCACCGGCAACGCCGCGCCGCTCTCGCCCTTGCCCGGCACGCGAAACACCAGATTGGCCGCCTTGGCCAGGCCGAACCAGCCGGCTTCGCCCGGCGCCAGCGCCGGCCCGGCTTTGCGCTCCTCTTTGAAATCGGGATAGATCGCGCGCACCACGTCGGCCGAATAGAGCTCGCCGCGCCCGACGCTGATGAACACGTCGTCGACGGAGCTGCGCGCCAGGCGCGACAGCGCGGCTTTCAGCTTGGCGTCGGAAAACTTGCGCCCGGCGCGCGCGAAGGCGCGCTCGACGATCTGGCGCCCGAGCCCGCCGTATTGCGCCTTGGCCGCTTCGCGCGTGGCGCGGCGGATGGCCGCGCGAGCGCGGCCGGTGACCACCAGGCTGTCCCAGGCCGCCGGCGGCGTGCGGCTGTCGGAGCGCGTGATCAGCACTTCGTCGCCGTTGCGCAAGGTCGAGATCAGCGGCGCGATGCGGCCGTTGATCTTGGCGCCGACCGCCGAATTGCCGACGTCGGTGTGGACCGCGTAGGCGAAGTCGATCGCGGTGGCGCCGCGCGGCAGCGCGATCAGGCGCCCCTTGGGGGTGAAGCAGAACACCTGGTCCTGGAACAGCTCGAGCTTGGTGTGCTCGAGGAACTTTTCCGAATCGTCGCTCGCCAGCGTCTCGATGGTCTGCCTGAGGCCGCGATAGGCGCGGCTCTCGCCGGCGTCGATCGCCTCCGGGCGGCCGTGGCGATCCTTGTAGAGCGCGTGCGCGGCGATGCCGTATTCGGCGATCTCGTTCATGTCGTGGGTGCGGATCTGCAACTCGACGCGCTGGCTGCCGGGGCCGATGACGGTGGTGTGGATCGAGCGGTAGTCGTTCTGCTTGGGGGTCGAGATGTAGTCCTTGAAGCGGCCGGGCACGACCGGCCAGGTGGTGTGGGCGACGCCGACCGCGGCGTAGCAGTCGGCGACCGTGTCGACGAGGATGCGAAAGCCGTAGATGTCCGAGAGCTGCTCGAAGGCGATCGAGTTGCGCTCCATCTTGCGCCAGATCGAATAGGGCTGCTTCTGGCGCCCCTTGACCTCGACCTTGATGCCGCGCCGCGCGAACTGGTCGGTCAGCTCGGCGGCGATGCGCGCGATCAGCGCGCCGTTCTTGGTCTTCAGTTCCTCGAGCCGCGACATGATCAGAGAGTAGGCTTCCGGCATGAGGTAGCGAAACGCCAGGTCCTCGAGTTCGCTGCGCATGCCCTGCATGCCCATGCGGCCGGCCAGCGGCCCGTAGATGTCGAGCGTGTCCTGCGCGATGCGGGCGCGCTTGTCCGGCGCCATGAAGTTCAGCGTGCGCATGTTGTGCAGGCGGTCGGCGAGCTTGATCAGCAGCACGCGCGCGTCGTCGGCGATGGCGAGCAGCAGCTTGCGGAAATTCTCCGCCTGCTGCGCGTGCTTGGAGGCGAAATCGAGCTTGTTGAGCTTGGTGAGCCCCTCCACCAGGCCGCCGATCTCGGTCCCGAAGACCTTGTCGATCTCCTCGCGCGTGGCGGCGGTGTCCTCGATGGTGTCGTGCAGCACGGCCGAGACGATGGTGGCGTCGTCGAGCTTGAGGTCGGTCAGGATCGCCGCCACTTCGAGCGGGTGGGAGAAGAACGGATCGCCGGAGGCGCGCTTCTGCGCCCCGTGCGCCTTCATCGCGTAGACATAGGCGCGGTTGAGCAGGTCTTCGTCCGTTTCGGGATTGTACCGGCGCACGCGCTCGACCAGTTCATACTGCCGCATCATCGATCGGGCCGGGCCTCGCGTCGAAAAGGATAGGAAACAGCGACTTGCCCCCGCAATATCGAGGCGCCCGCTCCGGCGCGCAAGCCCTATCGCGGGCACCCCCTTCCCCCTCGCGGGGGGAAGGTTTGCGCCACGGCCCCCCCGACGCAGAACGAGGCTGCGAACAGCGCCGCGGCCTCCAGCCAGAACGCCGGCCGGCCGGGCGGCCAGCGCGTCGCCGCCACGACGATCCCCGCCGCGAGGGCGATCGAGGCCGCGCCCGACCACAGCGCCAGCGCGCGGCCGCGAGGAGCCGAAGAACGGCCGGCGCCGGAAGCGGGCCGCGCGACGGCGGCGCCCAGCGCCGCGGCGGGCAATAACCACGGCCACAGAAAGTAGAAATCGTAGCCGAGCCAGCCCGGGCCGGCGCGCGGCGCGGGCGCGCCCGACCCGGCTCCCGCCCCGAGCCTGATCCAAACCAGCCCTGCGTCGACGCTTCGCACGCCCCAGACCCCCGCGACCGCGTCGAGAGCGGCTCGCCGCACGTCCGGGCTCGCCGCCTCGCCCGAGATCAGCGCGTCGCGGCCGCTCATCAGCAGCGCCGGCTCGGCCAGCCCGACGCCGCCGAGCGCGGCGGCGGCGCGGCGCGTCAGGTCGGACTCGACCGTGCCGACCTCGACCAACGTCCCGAGCGACCCCAACGCCGCCAGCGCCGCCAGGCCGAGCGCCCATTTTCGCGTTTCACCAGCCATGGCGGCCTTATAGCTGAATTAGACGAGCGCGCCCCTTCCCCCCTCGCGGGGGAAGGTGTCACGCGAAGCGTGACGGATGAGGGGGATCGCGCGGCGCGCGACGGCTTTACCCATTCACAGCGCGCGCCCGGCAACTTATCGTCAGCCGATGCAAGACGAAATCCCCCGCTCGCTCATGCGTCGCTTCGCACGCGAACAGCGCGCTCACGCGGTCAAGGCTGAGGATCTCGTTTGGCGGGCTGTTCGCGACCGGCGGTGCCAAGGTGCGAAGTTTCAAAGGCAGGTCGTCCTGGGCGTATACATCGTCGACTTCGTGTGTTTCGAGCGTCGCCTCGTCGTCGAAATCGATGGACCGAGTCATGAGGGCGAGGAACGAAAAGCGGCCGACGTTGCGCGCGATAAATGGCTCGGCGCGCAGGGATTTCGCGTATTGCGCTTGCCAAATGAACTCGTGATCGGCTCGACCGAATTGGCGGTCGCGAGGATTCGCGGCGCGTTGGCGGAGTGAGCGGCGCTTGACGAAGCCGTCGCGCCAAAGTCCGTCGAAAGACGGACGTCTTTCGACGCCCTATGGCGCGACCCCCCTCATCCGTCACGCTTCGCGTGACACCTTCCCCCGCGAGGGGGGAAGGGGCGCCCCGCCTTTCGCCCAACCGCCGGCGCGGCGGGCGGCCTATCGGTTACCAGAGAATTAACATCCCCCTGCCGCGAAGGGCGATATCGTGACCTTTCTGCAACATAGCGCGGGGAAACGCGCTTTGGGGCGAAATTTCGACATTTTCGAGTTTGAGGCGCGCCTCGACGTCTGTATGTTGCGAGGCGTGAACGGGAGCTTCCCGCTCGCGAGTCGGACGGATGGCGTCCATTGCTGGGGGACCAGCGCAAAACGCCCGAAGTTCGCTGAAACGGGAAGAGGGGCGCTTAACA
>JBEKLU010000117.1:0-16793 GCA_050010035.1 Roseiarcus sp. | reverse complement strand
TGAAACTGCGAAAGCGATCGACCCTTGGCCATTGCGCGCCCCGTCGCGGCCGCCTCGAACGGCGACTCAACTACGCCCGCATACCACATCTAGGGGCACCTGGGACAGCGGGATAAGCCACCCCCATGACGTCTTGCAAGCTCTTGCCTTGCTGAATTCCGGCAAAAATGCTTTGCGCCGCCTGGGAATACGTATCGGCGTCGACACGTTTAAGCGCCGCAAAACTGGCAACGGCCGTTAGCATCCTATCCACATCTTGGTAGGTGGTCTTTTGGGCGGTCGCTGCGATCCCGAACGCCATCCCGTCCACCACTTGAGTGACGACGTGTGCTGAAAGTAGTGTGGCGGTGTCCGGAGACCAGCTTCCACTGCTCGGAGTAGAAAAGGCTTTCGCCGCGAATTCTTGACTGACACCTGCGCTTATCAGGGCCTGCTCTCCCAGCTTATTTGTGGCGTTGTCCTGCTCGATGGTTAATCCTGGAAACGAGTATCGGTGAAACGCCAGAGTCCCGCTTGGCCCTAAATATCTTGGACTTCCCCCCATGTAGGCAACAGTGCACGCCGATGCGCATCGTGCTGCGGTATAGGTAGCGAGGTGTCGTTCTTGGATGAGATCGCGAATGCGTTGAGCCTCGGCGACTCTGCCGCCGAGGCTATTCAGGTCGATAGTGCGAACGTTAGGGGAAGCAGCGAGGAGGGTCTGCATATCGGCCCCTGTTCCGAAGTCGATGCCACCAGACAATTCGATTTCGGTTCCGTTGTTGAGCAGCCGCAAAACGTGACGGGGCGTGTCATCCGCGCCGAATGCGATTTGCAAATTGGCCCACGCATTCGGAAGACGGTAGACCAGTGTGTTGCCGAACAACGAGAGAAAACCTAGCGCCGTGCCGAGCTGGGCCAATCCCGCCCAAATCGCAGTCTTTCCTTGGGAGCGGCGCTCTTCGATTGTGCGGCGTGCCGAGCGCCAGATACCGACCAACTGCCAGACGCTTGCGGCGACGATAAGCGTGGAAAGAATTGCGTATGAGGACGTGATCAGCCGTGGTGCCTGGACGATATCGGCAGCACCTAACGATGCTTCCGCGACAGTTGCCACGAAGGTCAGCAATACGCCGTTTACCCAATAGCTGACGCCAAGGGGCAACTCGCCACGCCAGTGTCGTCCTATATATCCGCCCCCTTTGTTCGCGACCGTCATCGATTTGGACGAGATTGATTGCGATGGTTCGATCGGTCGCCGCCCCGACATTTGAAGGGGGATCATTGGACCTTGCTCGGTGAACGTCTCTAACCTCGGAAGCGCGGCGGTCGAAGCTTTTTCCGCGCGGGCTGGCGGAGGAGGAGGAATAAACAAGCCGGGGACATCACCAGCAGGAAGCCATTCATCCATGCCGGCGCGCCAGACCATGGCGTCTTTTCGGAGGGTGCCTTCGACAATCCGGCGTCGAAGATTTTCGTCTGATACTTCTGTTGCGCCCTGGTCATCCTCAATGACCTGCCACATCCGCTCTTCGCCCATATCGCCCCCCGTCGTGGACGCGAATATAACAGAACGAAAATCGCGAATAAGTTTGCACAACTCGAAAATGGTAAGATTCGAAAGACGGGGCTATTGGAAAGCGCATGATAATGTCCTTTATCATGCGCTTCTCTTTTTCGAATGCCGTGAGAGTCCGGAGAAATAGCAGTCTTGATCGCGGCCTTGACAGAGGACTTGAAGTCCGCTAAATGTGCGGACATGACAACCGACGAGTTCAACCAACACCTCGAAGCGCTGAATCTGAAGCAGAGCATCGCCGCCACCCTGCTTCGGGTGAAGCCGCGTAGCGTTCGGCGCTGGCAAACCGGCGACCAGGAAGTCCCGGCCAACGTGGCTGACCTGTTGAAGGCCTGGCGGCAACTGGCAAAGGCCTACCTTCCTTGGACGGCGGACATGGAATCCATTTTGCGCGGCGACGACGATCAAATTGAACGTCATCAGGACTACGCGCTGGAATTGGCGGCGCTGACTGAGCGTGTCAGGGCGCGCGGTGGCCCAGCCGCGCCCTGGCGCATCGATCTAAAGAAGCATAGCGCGACGCTCGGCCCGATGACTGTCTCGTTTTATCTTTTGGCGAATGGCGGATTCAGCCCGGCGCACTATGGCCGAGCCGATGCCGCTCCGGACTGGCATCGCGACCGCCAACTCATCGAGGATGCTATCGCCGCCTTTGCCGCCGCCGTCGGCAACGCCCGGTGTGAACGTCCGGGCCAGAATTGGGATGAGTGAACAATGAACCAACTCGCTCCCCTGCCCTCTTCGTCCATTCCGGTTCCCGTCCTGGTCGCCGCCGCCGGCGACAAGGCGAGCACGCGCTTTCTGGAATTCTTCGCGGCCAACATTCGCAACCCGAACACGCGCCGGGCCTACAGCCGCGCCGCGCGGGAATTTCTGGCATGGTGCGAGTTCGCCGGCGTGGCGTCGATCGCCGACATCGCGCCGTTGCACGTCGCCACATGGGTTGAAGCGCAGACGCAACGCGACGACTTTTCCGCGCCGAGCGTCAAGCAGCAGCTCGCCGCGCTGCGTCACCTGTTCGATTGGCTTGTCGTCGGCCAGGTCATACCGACCAACCCGGCCGCGTCCGTGCGCGGCCCGCAGCACGTCGTCACAGGCGGCAAGACGCCGGTGCTTGATCCGGCCGAGGCGCGGACATTGCTCGACAGCATCGACATATCGACGCCGATCGGCCTGCGCGATCGGGCGTTGATCGCGCTCATGGCCTATTCGTTCGCGCGCGTCGGCGCGGCGCTCAGCATGAAGATTGAGGATGTTTACACGCAGAGCCGCCGGCTTTGGCTGCTGCTGCATGAGAAGGGCGGCAAGGAACACAAAATGCCGTGCCATCACAACCTTGAGGAATATTTGACGGCCTATATCGACGGCTGCGGCTTGCGCGACGACCCCAAGGGGCCGCTGTTTCGCACAGTTCCGAACCGTGGCGGCGAACTGACGCGTACGGCGATGGCGCAACCAGACGCTTATCGGATGATCGGCCGGCGCACGGCGGTGGCCGGCATCAGCACGAAGGTCGGCAACCACTCATTCCGCGCGACCGGGATCACGGCGTATTTGAAGAACAGCGGCACGCTCGAAAAGGCCAGGGCCATGGCAAACCACGCCAGCACGCGCACGACGCAGCTTTACGATCGCCGGCATGAAGAGATGACGCTCGATGAGGTCGAGAAGATCGGGATTTGATGATCTCGCCTTCGAGGCGGATCGGCGAACTGGCATGGGGGGAAGTCCGATGACCATAGACCCAGCATGGCGGGATTTTGCCGCCCTATGGGGAGCCGGATTAAGCACCCTGCTCGTCCTCGCCAAGCTACTGCCGTCGAGGCCAAGGTTCCACCTGGAGCCGGGCGACCGACCAAGCTCCGATTTGACCCTGAGAATTATCAATCCAGCAAAAAACATGCGGCTTGTGCGGGAGCTGTTCCGTTATCAGCTAGGTGGCTCTCAAAAAGCCCTTGGCATCTATACCCGCAAAACGCCGCTCCATCTCGCAGGCGTCCCCGGATCGCTCTTGGTTGTGATTAAAGGCGAGGAACAAAAAGAGGTCAGCATCAACTGCATAATCAACCAAGACCAAACAGAAAATAATCGATGGCTCGTATGCTTCGGATGGCAAGGCCAGTGGATAATTCCAGTCTGGTTTCCGGTGCCGATATATATTTCGACGAAACGCGCGGGCCGGCTGAACGCGGCGCTGTAGGTCTTTGAGGGGAACAGGGATGCTGACCAATGTTTTTTGGTTGCTTGTAGGCGTGGCGGTCGCCGGCTGGTGGTTTCGGCGTTCGACTTCGAAACGCGACTACTATGTTGTGGAGATCGTCGGTATCATGGATGGTGCCGGTGGCAAGCTGACCGACATTGATCTCATATCGGGCGGCGTTAGCGGCGGAACGCGAACGCTGTATGATGTCACGGCTTACGGGCCTTGGGGAGCCTATGCCGTCCGTCGCAAGGGACAGGCGCAAATCTTCGCAACCAAGAGCTTCGAAATCTTCGATGATCATGCGGCGGCGAGAGAAAAGTTTGATAAAACAGATCGCCTTTTCCTGAGCGTTCGCTCGCCGGATTGGATTGCTCACCGAATCTTTCTGTGGGCTGTGACCGCTGGCAATCGAAGTGCTGTGCCGGGCCTTCTTTTCAAGGGCGAAGGCAATCCGCGCAGCCTTGCGGAGACGGACTACTCGTCACTTCTTACGATGTATCGCGCGCCGTCTCATTGAGACCAGCGAGATACCTCCGGGCATGTGGGGTCACGCCATAGAACGGACCTGGATTCACGTTAAGCGGAACAGAACGTGAGCGGATCGCGGGTCATGGTCTGGCGGAAGGCGTTCGAGCCCGTCTGACGATCCCCGCCACCGTGTTTTTGCTCAGTCCCACTTCGCGGCCAACGAGGCGATAACTTCTACCCTGGGCGACGAGGGCCAGGATGGCAGCACATCAACATCACCGGCGATTACCTTTTGGGATGTGGATGCCGCAATCGGCCCAGATGGCTTCAGACCACTGCGAGCCGGGACACCTCACTCGTCGAAGCCGCGTGAAGTTTATGCTCTGTTCCGCTTAGCGTGAATCCATGCCCGTTCTATGGCGTGACCCCACTCAATGCAAAGGCTCCCCTGCCCTATCGCCGTCCTGACTATAGCGAACCGTCTCTGCGCGACCTCGCTCCACGGAGCGCTTGGAGCCAAGCCATGAGACGCCGAGTCGGGCGCGATTCGAGCCTGAATCCGCGCGAGCAGGATTGCGCAGCGCGGGTGAAATCCCACGCTTTCAACGGCTTAACTGCAATGCCTTGCAGAATCAGCGATTTTGTCGTTGCTTGCAACACATGAGTCGCTTGGACCCTGCCACTGCCCGCGAAAGACTTATCGCTCATCGACAGCGACGGCGGGCGGCTGGCCGGATTCTTGTGACGACCGACCTTCCGAGGGACCTGGTTGCTCTTGTCGATCAGACCAAGGAAGAACGCGGCGCGTCGGCACGCGCGTCGATCATCGAGGAAGCATTGAGGTTCTATTTCGAGCAAAAGCAGAGGGCATAAAATAAAAGCGCCCGACCGTTAGCAGCGGTCAGGCGCTTTTGGATACCGGAACCGACCTTGTTGGACGGCCTAGAAGAACGGTCCTCAACATAGTCGAGCAGAGCCCACCCCGCAAGAGTGAGTCTTGCAGGACCGGCGAAGCTATGTCCGTCGTCCACAAGGCATGCCCTCCGCATAACGGAGGACGAGACGATGTTGATACCCCTAGCGGCCGCGCTCGATGGAGCGACGGCCGAACGAGAGCGTATACCCGTGCGCCGGCACTCGCGCGCGGCTGGCCGATGCGAAGGCGTGTTCTGGCGGCGCACATCGCGCCAGGACATGCAGAAAATCCTTCTAGCGACGAAGCGCTACGAGCTGGCGGAACGGCGGCCAGGGTCGCGCAGCGGGCCGCTCGGCGCCGTGGCAATCGAACTGGTCGAGCTGTTCGCCAACATGGTGGATTTCAGGACGGGACGGCTTGAACCCTCGATCGAAACCCTCATGCGGCGTCTGAAACGGTCGAAGGACGCGATCGTGCGGGCGTTGAAGGCTCTTCGCACGCATGGATTCCTCGATTGGCTCCGGCGCTACGTGCCGACCGGGAACGAGGGCGCCGGCCCGCAAGTCCAGCAGACGAGCAACGCCTACCGCCTGTCGCTGCCAGCGCGAGCGCTGCGCCTTCTCGGACGGCTGGGCATGGCCCCTCCCCCGCCCGACGATCACAGCCACGCCCAGGAGGCCCGCGAGGCCGAAATCAAGGCGCATCAGGACAGCTTGCCGCCTGACGAACTTCCCCTGTTCATGATGGGCGATACGCCGCTTGCGCGGAGCTTCGCCCGCCTGGGGATGTTGGTGAAACAGCGTGAGTCCGCCAAGCGGACTGAATCCAAAGCTAGATCTTCATCTAAGATGGAAGAATAGAATTTGGAGCGCCCTACGGGCGCAACATCTTCGTTTGAAGAAGCAAATACCACGGGGTTCGGACGCATAAAGTCCTTGCCTGCGCCCACCCACGCCGCTGCGCGGCGCGGGTCCCTGCGGCTCGGCAACCCGCTTCGCGGGCTACGGGACTTTACCCGTCCTGCGCGCCGTGGAATCCGGAAGGTGTCGGGACGAAGGGCGTCCCGATCCGCCCGCCCTTCGGGCGGGCTCGACACGCCTGCGGCGCGTCGAACAAAGGGCTTGGCGAGGACGAAGTGGGGCGGATAGAGCGTTTCTCAAAAGGCGTGGCCTGTTGAATTTAGCCATTGAAAATGTGTACACAAAAGAGGTGCCTCGTGCTATCATGACATTCAGTTGGGATGAGAAGAAACGTGAGGAAAACTGGGAATCCCGCAAGGTCGATTTCGCGGAGGCGATCGGCATTTTCGATGATCCAGAGGTCATTGAATCGATCGACAGCCGCGAGGACTACGGCGAAGAGCGCATTCAGGCGCTGGGAAAGACCGGCGGCGTTTTTTATCTCGTCGCCTACACATGGCGCGCCGAGACCCGCCACATCATCACGGCATGGAAGGTAGGGGAACATGGCAAGAGACGATACAAAACACTATTCGCGCGCCGACATCGCAGCGATGAAGGCAAGAGGTGAGGTTCGCGCCACTCCCGCCGATGCGCCGGAGGTCACGCTCGATGAGGCGTTCTGGGAGAAGGCCCGCATCGTTGAGACGCGCCCGCGCCGCAAATCCTCGGTGCATCTTCGGCTCGACCCCGACATCCTAGAGTTTTACCGCTCTGCCGGTCGCGGTCACCTGACGCGCATGGCGAACATTCTGAAAGCCTATGCGGAGACTCAGGCTCGACCGAAACATCGCTAAGCGAGGAAGAAGAAAGGGAAAAGTCGCGTGAGCGTTAGCGCTTCTTTGTGCGGCGTTCGAGAGTTGTCGGAATGAAGGGCGTCACCCCTGCCCGGCGCTCCGCGCCGGTTCGCCACGCCTGCGGCGTGTCGAAGAGGATTCCGCCTGGCGCAAATCTTCATGCAATGATAATGGTATGCGGGTATGCAAGTAAACGACGATGCAATGATACCATTACAAGGGTGCGGCGATGCATGTGATCTCCTTCGTCACGCAAAAGGGCGGTAGCGGCAAGAGCACGACGGCCGCCTCGGTTGCCGTGGCCGCCTTTGAGCAAGGCCGCCGCGTTTTTGTTCTCGAACTCGACCGCCAGGGAACCTTAAGCGATTGGAACGAAAGCCGAGAGGCGGAAACCGGGCCTGAATTCGAGCGGATCGACGCCACGGCGCTCGATAAAGCGATTTCGACGCTCAAGGACGCGGCTTACGACCTCGTTGTCATTGATACGCCGGGCATCGACAGCCCTGCCGCCAACGCCGCGATGCGCGTCGCCGATCTGTGTTTGATCCCCTGTCGGCCGACGGCGACCGACCTCAAGGGTTGTTTGCCGACCGTCCGGAGCCTCATTCGTCTCGAAAAGACCTTCGCGTTCGTCCTCACGCAATGCCCTTCCCGATCGCCGAGGGTTGACGAGACGCGCGCCGGGCTCGTCGCGCTCGGCTTGATCGCCGATCCGCCGATCGTGAGCCGCACGGATCACCAGGACGGCATGGCGGCCGGCATGGGCGTGACGGAATACAACTCCGACGGAGCCGCCGCCGCTGAAATCCGGCAGCTCTGGACGTGGATCGAAAACAAACTTGAACCCAAAGGGAAGCGCAATGCCAAAGCCGCGTAGAACCGTCTTGTCGGGCATTGTGACGCCAATGGTGCGCGACATCGCCGCCGCCGAGCACGTCCCGGCCGAAAGGCCGGACGCTCCGGAATCGATTCGTCGACGAACGGCGACCAAGGACGCCACCATCCAGCAAACCGTCTATCTGCCGCCGGCCGTTCACGACCAGCTACGCGAGGTGGCGTTTGCAGAGCGGGTCAAAATGCACGCCCTCATCATGGAAGGGCTCGACGACGTGTTTCGGGCGCGGGGCATGAGGTCGATCGCTGACCTTACGCGTAAGCAATGATGCCGGTATAATGGCTTAATGGTATCATGGCATACACGTGTAATGGCGTCGGCTTATGCTGTTGTCCGGCGCCAGGGGCTATGTGCGCGGCACCCGACGGGCGTTCCGGGAATTGACGAGGGCGAGGAAACGGTCGCGGATCGTGGCGAAGAGACCCGGCGGGATCATGCCATAGGCAACCAAGGCGTCCGTTGCGCCGGGCAGGCGGCGCAGATCGGGGCCGGGCCATATGATCGGCATTCCGTCATCCCTGGGCTTGACAACGCCGTTCCCGTTTCTCTCGAAAGGTGATAGTGTTTAATCCTATGGAACACTATTCTGGACCGGAGCGGATTTGATGCGAAGCACCCAGCAATTCAGTGTGACGCTGCCGAACGAGATGGCGCAGATGGTCAAGATCAAGGTTTCCTCTGGCGAGTACGCCAGCGAGAGCGAAGTGATCCGCGACGGCTTGCGGGCCTTGCAGGCGCGAGACAAGGCGGTGGAAAATTGGCTGCGGCAAGAGGTTGCGCCGGCCTATGACGCCATGAAAGCCGATCCGTCGCGCGGTCGATCCGTCGCAGAGGTTCGGGCCTCATTGGCCGCCGAGCACAAGCAGGCGACGAAAGCCCGCTGACCCATGCCGTATCGCATTGTCTTTTCGCCCGAGGCCGATGCGCAGCTTGTCGGCATCTATCGCTATATCGCCCGCGAGGCGTCGCCTGATGTCGCGGAGCGCTTTACCGGCGACATTGTCGATTATTGCGAGGCGTTCGAAACGTTTCCGGAGCGAGGCACGCAGCGCGACGATCTCCGGCCGGGGCTGCGCACCGTTGGATTCCGCCGCCGCGTCACGATCGCCTTCACGGTCGACGAGGACATTGTGACGATCATCGGCGTGTTCTACGGAGGCCAGGATTTTGAGGCGGTTCTAAAGCCTGAAGACTAGGGGGACTTGCCCGCTCCCTCACGCCGGATTGAACATCCCGGCGAATTCTCGATCCTCAAAGTACCGCAATTTCCGGGCGACGATCGGCCGTTGTCCGGCGATGAACAGCAGCTCGCCAGCCTGCGGCATGTTGCGGACCTCATCGGCCGTCAGAAGGGGCCGGCCGACATGCTGCTCGCCGACAGTTATGCCGGTGGCCTGGGCATCCAACGCCCGACTCATGGTCTGAAAGACGATGGTTTCCTGTCCGAGGAGATCGGAGACCAGGCGGGCGCTATCGTGATCGTTGACGCCGAAGACCTGGAGGACGCCGGCGTTTGAAAGGAAGGTCCCGACGCGCTGGCCGTACGCAGCCCGCAGCTGATGGATGTCTTGTAAAATCGGCCAGAGTTGGACGCCATAGCCGGCCATGAGACCCATGGCGCGCTCGACGGGCGCCAGATTGCCCAGCGCCGCGAACTCATCGAGGAGATAGAGAACCGGCTTAGCCAGTGGGGCGGGTTTGCCGGGCGCGCGGGCCATATCGGTGAGGCTGCGCGTCACCATGAGGCGCAGCCAGCGCGAATAGGTCCCAAGGCGATCGGGCGGCAGGACGAGGAAGACGGTCGCGGTTCGGCTCTTGAGATCCCCGAAGGAAAAATCCGACCGGCCGAGCACGGCGGTCATGCGCGGAGAATCGAGGAAGTGGGTATGCCTTTGCGCGGCGGAGAGGACGCCGGACGCTTCGCGATCGGCTTTGCCGACATGGCGATTGGCGGCTCTGGCGATCAGCCCGCCCGCCGCATTGGTCGCCTGCATGCGCCCAAGCAAGGCCTCGAAGGCGCCGGGCGCGAGGGTGAGGCATTCGCGAAGGCAAGCGAGCGTGCGCCGATCGCGCGGCTCTTCGGCGGCGATATAAAGGATGATTCCACCGATCAGGGCTTTGGCTTCCTCGTTCCAATGGGCGTCGCCGGCCTCGCCGGGCGGATCGTAGACGAGGGCGTCGGCGAGCGTGGCGGCGTCTTCGGCCGTATCGAGGCCATCGGGATCGAGATCGGCGAGGGGATTGAACGCCGCCGATGGTTGTCCCGTGACGCCGAAGGGATCGAGACAAAAGACCTTGCCGAAGCGATGGCGGGCGCGGCCGGCGACTTTCGCATTTTCGCCCTTGGGATCGATGCAGACGACCGAGCGATCGGCGGTCAGCAGGTTTGGAATGATCGTCCCGACGCCCTTGCCGGTGCGGGTCGGCGCCATGGTGAGAAGATGGGCGGGGCCGTCATAGCGCAGGAGCTTCCCGGTCTTGGGATCACGGCCGACGAGAAGGCCGGCGCCGCCTTGCGTGAACGGGGCGACTTCCTTGTTCGTCGCGAAGCGCGCGGAGCCGTGGGTTTCGCCGCCGTCGGCATAGCCGAAACTCTCGATCATGGGCTTTGTCGCGAGGCGAAACAGCAGCGCCAGGACGACGAGCATGGTCGCGATATTTCCTAACGTGTGCAGCCAAGTGGTCTGCATGCCGATCGCGTGCATGGAGACCTCTACGCCGATGGAGAGCGTCAGGGCGACGATGACGACGATCGCGATGTTTTTAAGGAACCAGGCGCCAGCTCGGACGGGGCCGAGAATGACGGATATCAAAGCCCATAAGGGATCGCGTGCGGCGGCGTGCAGCATGTTGCGAAACGCAAACCAGACCACCATCACAAATTATGCGCGTTCGATGGCGTCTCCGGCGCCGTCGCCACTTGGGCCGGCGCATTTCTTGTTTCTTGTGTCGGCGCGGCGAGGAGATCGGCAAGGAGCGTCCTATCGGCTTCGCGGGTGAGGAAGCCCGGCAGTTCGCGGCGCAGCCAATCGGCGAGGCGCTTGGAGAAATCCGGATCGTTGCTGGTTTCCAACCGTTGCAGGACGAGAGCGCCGAGCAACACCTTGCGGCGGGTATCGTTGGCGCGGTCCTGCTTACCGAGGCGAGCTTGGAGCGTCTTTCGCTGCGCATCCAGTTGCGCCAGGCGTGTTTCGATCGATCGGCGCGCCATTGCGGTATCCCTTCACAAACAGCCGACACCCTGACGCGCCGAGCACCATGCACGAGGCCTTCGCGGTTATTCCGCTAGGTGTCAATGCGTCAAATCGCGACAAGACAGCATTTTCGATATAGGAGAGCCGGCATAGAAACCGCCGCAGTCGCACACCGAAAGACGGGACGAGCGAAGCGAAGATCGTCTTAAGGGCGCACTTACGAGTTGCTTCGCAACTCAGCGCTTGATAGGAAGAACAGAAAACCGAGCGCGTGATTTGGCGATTTACCATCTGAGCATGAAACCGATCAGCCGCGCATCCGGCCGCAGCGCCGTGGCGTCGGCGGCCTATCGCGCTGGGGAGCGGCTGACCAACGAGCGCGATGGCCTCACGCACGACTTCACGCGGCGGGGGGGCGTCGAGCATGAGGAGATCGCGATTCCGGCCGGGGTTGATGTGCGATGGGCTTTGGATCGTTCGACCTTGTGGAATGCGGCGGAGCAAGTTGAGAATCGCAAGGACGCTCGCGTCGCGCGGGAATTCGAGATCGCTTTGCCGCACGAGCTGACGGGCGAGCAGCGGCTGGAGGCGACGCGGCAGTTCGCGCAGGGGCTCGCAGATCGGTATGGCGCGGCGGTGGATTTTGCGATCCATGCGCCGCATGGCGAAACCGACGTTCGCAATCACCACGCGCATTTGATGATGACGGTGCGGGCAGTCGGACCTGAGGGGTTCGCCGACAAGACGAGGATTGAGCGCGAGAACAAATGGCTTTTGTCGCATGACTTGCCGACCTCGCAGATGCAGCTTCGCGATATCCGGCAATCGTGGGAGCAGATCGCCAACGAGAAATTGGCGGAGGCGGGCCTGGACGTTCGGATCGATCATCGCTCGCATCAGGAGCGCGGGCTTGAGATCGAGCCGACCGAGCATATGGGCGTTCACGCCACCCAGATGCAGCGGCGCGGCTTGGACGTTTCCAGGGTGCGGCTGGACGCGGCGGCGGCGCGGCGCAACGCGGAGCTGATCCGCGAGAAGCCGGAACAGGTTCTCAGTATCGTCACGGGCGAAAAGAGCGTGTTCGATCGGCGTGACGTGGCGAAGGCGCTGCATCGCTATATCGACGAGCCGGAGGCGTTCCAGGCAGCCTTTGCGAAGGTGATGGCGTCGCCGGCTCTGGTCGAGTTGGTCCCTGAGAAATCGGACGGGCCGGGCGGGGGCGATCCCCGGATCAAGTCCGGGGAGGCGCGCTATTCGACCCGCGAAATGGTCGATATCGAGCGCGGTCTGGCGGACGGCGCCATGCGCATGACCGAGGGGCGGCGCCATGGCGTCGATCGGAGCCAAGTGGAGGCGGCGCTTGCCGTTCAGGATGCGGCGATCCGGTGGGGCGCGGCGGCGGATTCTTTGGGGCGGATCGCGCGCGGCGAATTGTCGGAAGCAGAGGGACAAGCTCAAGTTAGCGCGGCGGGCCTTAGCGACGAGCAGCGAGGGGCGATCGAGCATATCGCAGGATCAGAACAGATAGCGGCGGTGGTGGGGTTCGCCGGCGCCGGCAAGAGCACCATGCTCGCCGCCGCGCGTGAGGCCTGGCAGGCGCAGGGCTACACCGTCCACGGCGCGGCGCTATCGGGGAAGGCGGCGGAGGGTTTGGAGGAATCGTCCGGCATTCAAAGCCGCACGCTGGCGTCATGGGATTACGGCTGGCAGGCCGGGCGGGGCGAGTTGGGGCCGAAAGACGTTCTTGTCATCGACGAGGCCGGGATGGTCGGATCGCGCCAGCTCGCGCGCTTTGTCGGGGAGGCCGAGCGTACTGGGGCGAAACTCGTCCTTGTCGGGGATCACGAGCAGTTGCAGGCGATCGGGGCCGGGGCGCCGTTCCGGGCGATCGCGGAGCGGGTCGGCTTCGCGTCGCTGCAGGATATCCGGCGGCAGCGGGAGGACTGGCAGCGCGGCGCGTCGGCGGATTTTGCACGGCATCGGACGGGCGAGGGGCTGGCCTCCTACGCCGAGCGGGGCGCGGTGACGTTCAGCGACACGCGGGACGCGGCGCGTGGCGCAATCGTGCAGGACTATATTCGCGACCTCGAGCAGCGACCGGAGGGCTCGCGGGTGGCGATGGCGCATCGGCGCGTCGACGTGCGGGCGCTCAATGAGGACATCCGGGCCGCCCGCCAGGAGCGCGGCGAACTGGCGCGCGGCGCCCAAGGTCTTGGGGCGGACGCGGGCGAACGGGTATTCGAGACCAACGACGGCAAGCGGTCATTCGCGGCGGGCGACCGCATCGTGTTTTTGGAAAACAATCGCGACCTTGGCGTGAAGAACGGCATGCTGGGGACCGTGGCGGGCGTCGAGGACGGGCGGATCATTGCGCGGCTCGACGGCAAGGGCCGGGACGGCGCGGAGCGCATGGTGACGGTCTCGACGGCGGATTACGCGGCGATCGATCACGGCTACGCCACGACAATCCACAAGACGCAGGGCGCAACGGTTGACCGCAGCTTTGTGCTGGCGTCGGGGACGATGGATCGGCATTTGACCTATGTCGCGATGACGCGGCACCGCGACGGGGCGCAGCTCTATGCCGCGAGAGAGGAATTCAAGGGCCGGGGCGCCGATCAATCGCCGATGGAAGCGCTGACGGCGCGGCTTGGCCGCGACGGATCGAAGGAAACGACGCTCGACTACGCCAAGGAGTTTTCCGCACGGCGGGGGATCGCCGAGCAGCTTGGCGTGGGCAGCGAGATCGACACGACGCGCCAAGCCGAGCCGCGCCGGGAGAAGCCGGAGCGGGAGACCGCAGCGCCAGCGGCGCAACAAGAGCCCGCGAAGAAGCGCGGCATGTTCGCCGGTCTGAAACTCGACGCCGGCCGGCCGCCAGCCAAATCCCGAGAGGCCCGCGAGACTTTCGCGGGCGTGAAGTTGTCGGCTTCGGAGCGGCCGGCATCGGCGAAGGATGGCGAACGGGACCGATTGTTGCAGGCGAGCGAGGGATACGCCAAGGCGTTCTCGGACGCGGCGCGCATGGGCGGCCTTGGCCTGCCGATCGTGGAGCACCAAAAGCAGGCTTTGGAGAAGGCTGGGGCGGCGCTGGACGCGATCCGGCCGGAATCGAGGCGCGAGCTGCAATCGGCGTTGCGCCATGATCCGCAAACGCTGCGCGCCATGAACGAATTGCAGGGGGCGGAGCGCGCCGCACGGCTTGTCGCCGGCATGGAGCGCGAGCGACAGGCGCAGCTTGATCCGAATGTGCGGGCCGAGCGCCTGGCCGCACAGTGGAACGGACTCGAACAAGAGCGCTCCAAGCTTCGCGGCTGGGATCAGAGGGAAGCCCGCGAGAAGGTCGAAGCCCAGATGCGCTCCGTCGCGGGCGAAATCGGCAAAGACAAGCCAGTGGAATCGGCGCTGCGCGCGAGGCAGAAAGACTTTGGGATCGAGGAGCGTTCCAGCCTTGGCCGCGCATTGCGCGAAAAAGACGTTCGGCAAGCGCTTGAACAGCGCGTCACGCACGGGCAGCGAGAACGCGGCCATGAGCAATCGATGTGAGGGTAAGGCAGCGGGATGGTGGATGAAAATCACGAAGACGACGGCGGCGCGGCGCAGGCCTTCGCCGCTCTCCACGCCGAGGTAATCGTCATGCGGCGGGCCATGGAAAGTCTGCCCGCCATCATCAAACGCATGGAGACCCCCGACTACGCGCCGTCCTTCGGGGCGGTCATAAAGTCGCTCACGGCGACAGAGGCGCGGCTTGCCGCGATCGAAGGCCATCCCGCGCTGAAGCTGACGCCGGACCAGCACGCGAGCGCGCTGAAGCGGGCCGGCGCCGACATCATGGGCGATGCGGCAAGGGCGCTGCGCAATGAGGCCGAGGAGGTGGCGCGCGAGCGGCGGAATCTCGCTGATATCGTCGGCGAGGCCTTGGCTCAGGAGGCACAGAAGCGCGCGCTGTTATGGACGCTTGGACTCGGCGTCGTCGCCGGCCTGGTATTGTTCCCGTTGCTTGGAGCGTTCGCACCGGGCGGGAGTTATCTGGCGACGCTGGCGACGGGGAACGCCGACCGCTGGCAGGCCGGCGTGGATCTCATGCAGAGGGGCGACCCGGCCGGCGCGGCGACGCTCGCGACGGCCTCGCGGCTCATGAACGCCAACGCTGACGCGCTGCAAGCCTGTTCGGAGGCGGCGAAGAAGGCCGGCAAGGAGCAGAAATGCACGATTAACGTGGCGGCGCCGGGGCAGTGAAGATGTGTCGGGAATCTGCCCATTGTGCGGCGAGCTTGATCGCCCGGCGCGGCGTTTCTCGCGGTGGGGTGGGATTTGACGTAAAAGATACACTTAGGACATTTCTAAAATGGATGATTGAAGGCCGTGTCACTGCAACAGCAGCTCTCCGTCGAAGAAGCCAAGGCGATTATGCACGGTGGGCTCGGAATATATGAGCTACAGCTGGTCACGTCGTTTTGCACACCGTTGTATTGGGTCATCCGCAACAGTGACCTCACCTTTCTTACGAGAAACGGCACGGCCTTTTTTCTCGATGCGGGGCGTGGGCCGTTTGGGGTCACCGCCTGCCATGTCATCGACGGATGGCGCAAGTCGGAGGCGGAGAACGACGCGGGGCCGCTCCGCCTTGCGGGCCAGGGCTCATCGATCGTGCTAGACTGGGATGCAAGAGTCATCGACGCGAACACGGAAATCGACATCGCCACCTTTTCCGTGACGGATGCCGAGGTCAAAACACTCGGCAAGACTGTCCTCACAGGATACCAGAAAACATGGCCGCCTGGGCCTCCGGAGGTGAACTGTGGAATTTATTATTGCGGATATCCGGGCGTTGGAACTCGCTATCTCTCCGCAACAGAAGTCGTGTTCGGTGCCGTTCCAGGCTCAGGCATTGCCAGCAGTGTCAGTGACAAGGATATTTCCACGCTAATAGAGCGTGAGCATCTGACAGCGGCACTCGGTGGGGGGATACCGCCCGAGAATTTCGACTTTGGCGGCATTAGCGGTGGGCCCATGATTACCGTTGTTCAATCCAGCCTACGCTCATGGGCGCTTGCCGGCGTCATGTATCAAGGACCCAACACAGAGGCCGATCCCGCCCGGGCGATTGCTGGCCTTGAAATCATCAAGGCGCGACGAGCGCATTTCATTCTTCCCGACGGTTGTCTCGACGTTGCCACGTGGGGCACGCTTCATGTTTAGGATGATTTATTGAGATAACGCATCAGCGCGCCGGCTCTTTGGGCGGGCAACAAAGAAATATCCTGCATAAATGCCGCGAACGCCAAACATTGTGATCGTTGCTCTGCGGTCGACGCCGCCGCTCGCCCTACGGTCGAAATGTCAAAGCCATCGTCTTGCACGCGCTTCCACAGGACTGCTATTTCTGCGGACGCGCCCTGTTCGGTCGCAACCATATTTGAGGGCTTTGTGGAACCCCCAATAATCGCCGCTGTCAAAGCGGTTTCCCGGTTAACAGTGTCCTCAGGAAGATACGTCGTATAACTTGGTCCGGACGAAGGGTGGCCAAGGAGCAAGTCGAGGCACACATCGGGATGCTCGCTGGCGAGAAGGCGCCCCTCTTCGGAAAACATAGCCGCAATTTGAATCTGAACGTCGTCACCGACCAGGGGCCTGTATTTGGCGACCGCGCCCAATAACAGGCTGTGCGCCTGCCCCATGAGTGGCTTATCCCGTTGTCCCAGGCTCGTCTATATGTAGTGGATGCACTGGTTTGATGGGTTGATTTTGGTCGGTGCCGAGCGCTGGCGGCGCACCATCCTGTCGCATTCCGGTGGCCGTC
>JBEKLU010000116.1:0-23739 GCA_050010035.1 Roseiarcus sp. | reverse complement strand
GACGCCGGTTTCATCGTGCTTCGCGGCAATCTGTTCGACGACGCGATCATGAAGACGAGCGTGATCGACGCGGAGTTTCGCCAGCGCTATCTCTCCAATCCTAGCGATCCGGACGCCTTCGAGGGCCGCGCGATCGTGTTCGACGGGCCCGAGGATTATCACCACCGCATCGAGGACCCGAAGCTCAAGATCGACGAGCATTGCATGCTGTTCATCCGCGGCACGGGCCCGATCGGCTATCCCGGCGGCGCGGAGGTGGTGAACATGCAGCCGCCTGCCGCGCTGATCAAGCAAGGCGTCAGCGCTCTTCCCTGTATCGGCGACGGCCGGCAGTCCGGAACGTCGGGCTCGCCCTCGATCCTCAACGCCTCGCCGGAAGCGGCGGCCGGCGGCGGGCTCGCGCTGCTGCGCACCGGCGATCGCGTCCGCATCGACCTCAACAAGCGCGCCGCCAACATCCTGATCTCCGACGAGGAGCTGGCGACCCGCCGCGCGGCTCTGGAGAAACACGGCTATGACTATCCCAAGAGCCAGACGCCGTGGCAGCAGATCCAGCGCGAAATGGTCGCCCAGTTCGACGAGGGCATGGTGCTGAAGCCCGCGGTGAACTACCAGCGCCTCGCGCAAACGATGGGCGTGCCGCGGGACAATCATTGACGGGGGAGGGAACGGACGACTCGCCGGCGGGGAAGCGAAGGGCGCTCTGCCTTTCGCACGGTTGACGGCGGAAGCGGCTTCTTGTATATACGCGCAATACAATTCGTATATACGAGAAATCGACGATGCCTTTCAGCATCCGTGATCCGCGCGCGCGAGAACTCGCGAAGGAACTGGCGGCCCGTCGCGGCTCGACAATGACGCAGGCGGTCATTGTCGCCCTGGAGGGCGAGCTCGCTCGCGAGCGCGAGGCGCGGCCCTTGCCCGATCGGCTTGCCGAAATCGCCGCGAAGGCCAAGGCCATGGCGCGGCCGGGCGGCCGGGTCATGACCAAGGAAGACATCGACGCGCTGTGGGGCCAATGATGTTTATCGACACCTCGGCCATCGTCGCCATCGTGACAGACGAACCCGAGGCTGCGGCGATGTCGGAGGCCATCGCGGCGACGCCGAGCCGCTACACCTCTCCTGTCGTTCGCCTCGAGGCGACGATGGTTCTGGCGACGCGGCTCAACGTTGCCCCGTCGCGGGCCCAGACCCTCTTCGACGCATTCCGGAATGAAGCCGCGGTCGTCGAGGTTCCCGTCGACGAACGGATCGGCGCGCTGGCCGTCGCTTGTTTCGAGACCTACGGAAAAGGCCGTCATCCCGCGCAATTGAATCTCGCGGACTGTCTTTCCTACGCTTGCGCGAAGGCGCTCGGGACCCCGCTCTTGTTCAAGGGCGAGGACTTCGCCAAGACCGACGTGAACGGCTGACCTTGTGGCGATGGAAGACCGGTGCGATGTCCTCGTCGCTGGAGACGCCCGCTTTCGTTTCAGTGGTAGGGTCGATACAACAAACATACACAAAACGTAATATAACGCGCCTCGCCGACCCGGCGGAAATTCGTCACGCAGGCCCTTGAATTTATTGAATCGGGCCCGAAAATGCGGGATTATCCCTCGGACGCACGTAGGCCTCGGAGTCATGCGTGCGGCGCATTAACCACGTGAAAATGCCGCGCGGAATGTGGATTCACAGGTCCAACGCAATGTGCGATTATTCGCTTTGGTTAATCGGCTCGCGTCATGGAAAAAGTCGCCGATAACCAGCTCGGATTCGCGCTTCACCCGCTTCAAGATGAGGGGCAGAATCTCGATGCTGGCGTATTTTCTCAGAAGCTTTCGCAGCTTCTGCATGCGCTTGCCGCCGCGGACAAGGCGCTCAACGGCGAACGCGCAAACCGTTACGAAATTGCGCGACTCAAGAGTTCGACGCCGACGCTGATCCTCAACGAGCGTCCGATCGCTCGACAGCCGGACTTTGTTAGCGGTGCCCCGCGTTCGTCGATCGCCGGCTTTCAAAAATGCGCCAACGCGATTGTTGAGGGGGATGTTCGAACCGCACAGACATATGGCCAATGCGTGCAACGCATCGCGAAGCTGTCCGCTGGCGCGAACGGACGCACGAGGAAATTTGCTTTCGGCGAAATATGGGGAGGGTCGAACGAAGTGATCCGCATCGATTCATTCCTTTCGCAACGTGCCGACGAAGCAACGCGTGGCGAGGCTCCATATCATGCCGACACTCCCGTCGAACCACTCAAGTGGTTCCGAGGAGTTGTCGACGGGCGGTTCGATGGCGAGCTACTAGAGGTCGATCTCCGGGGGGCTGTTCCGCAGTGCGCGCTAGTCGTCGGCCCAGGGCATGAGATAGACTGCATATTCCGCGAATCCGATTTGTCCCAAATCGGTGCCGCGCTAACGTCTCGGTCGCGCGTCAGCGTGGCAGGTCGCGCGATCTACGATGGGCGATCCGGACTTCCCGCACGGCTGGAAATCAAAGGGATTGAGCTTATCAATTCAGATGTCGACTTCCTAAGGTGGAAGGGCGCCTTTGAGCCGTTCTCCCCTGACGAGTGGGAGGACAATGAGCCGTGAGTGATTTGCCGGTATATTTTTGGGACTCGTGTTGCTTCATTAGAGGCGTTACCAGAATTCCTCTGGACTATACCGGCGATCTGGATCAATTCATCGCCGACGCGCGCGCGGACAGAGTCAAGATATTCTATTCGACGATCGTATATAGCGAATTTCGGCCACGCTATTTCAAGGGGTCAAAATATGGAGAAATTAGCGAGTTCTTCGCGGATTTTCGCAAAGCATTTCAGCCGATTGAGCCGAATCCAAATATCATGATGTGGTCCGGGAGGCTTAGGGATGCGGAGCCTGTCAATCCCTCCAATCCAAAGATTGAGGATGATCTCAAAAGGCGCGTGGGGGCGGCCGACTCAATCCATCTTGCGACCGCAGTGCATTTGCGTGACGTTCACGGATATAGTGGTCTGATCATGCACTCGTTCGATCGCGGCGGATCAAAAACAGCAGAAGGCAAATGCGTTCCGATTGTCGGGTTTGAAAGATGGTTCCCGGACGGGAAGCGCACTCCGGAGGTGCAAGCGGTGTGTGACCTGCCTAGAATAGAACCGAAGCATCCAACGCCAGACTTGGCAACGAAGGCGGGGCGGTAGCCATGCTCACTCTAAAGCAAGCCTTAGAGGACGGACGATTGGCGGAGTTCGCCGCACAAGAGGAAGCGCGCGGAATCGGGCCAATCGATCGCGCGGAATTAGACCGCGCGGTCGCCAAGTTGATCAGAGCGCCGCAATCAGAAGATCGAACATCGCGTTCTTCATCTGGCGATGGTTCGACCGGAAAGAGAACTCGCCGAGGTAGCGGTCAAGGTGCTGAGGGCTGACGTGGATATGTGTGCCGTTCACTGAGTCCTTGAACAGCTTCCAAAACGACTCAATCCCATTCGTCGAGAACTTGATCCCGGTGACGTGATCGGTCCAAGCCCATTCCTTGCGGCTATGGTCGACGGCGCCGTGAACGTATCCGTCGCCCTTTAGTAAATTGTAGCTCGACAGTTCGTCAGTCGAGACCGTCGCGCCCTTTTCGACGTGATCGAGAACGACGCCGCGAAGCGTGACTTTCCGAACGTCGGGAACGATCTTCGTTTCGACGCGGCCGCCACGCTCTTTCATGCCGACGATGATGGTTTTGGCCTCGCGTCCGCCTTCCGCCTGAGTGCGCTTGCCGCCAAAGAATGCTTCGTCGATTTCGACATGGCCTTTGAGAATTTTGAAGTTGTCGACCTTGCCCATAAGGTCGCGAATTTGATGGCCCATGCGCCATGCCGTCTTGTAGGTAACGCCGAGGGTGCGCTGCATTTCCTTGCCGGATACGCCGTGGCGCGTGGCGATGAAAAGGTAGATCGCATAGAACCACGTTCGCAGCGACGTGCGGCTGTCCTGAAAGATCGTGCCGGCGCACGGATAGACGTGATTGCCGCAATGCGAGCAAGAGAACGCGCGGCGATCGGCGAGCTTGTGGAACGTCGAGTCTTCGCCGCATTTGCCGCATATGTGGCGCAGCCCATAGCGGACTTCCATAATCCGCGTCAGGCAAACGTCGTCAGACGAAAACTCGGCAAAGAAGTCTTTGACCGAAAACGCCTGAACTGCGCTGGGCTTTTGTCCGACTTGGCTGGGGCGAATGCGCTTGCGGGGCATAGTGATCTCCTATGCCCATATTCATAGCTCATTCGCGTACGTGTGTCAAGGGGATACTCCCGCGAAAATGGCGCCGGCCCCGGTCGGTTCGGCCGGGGCGCCCGAGTCCGCGCCGTCCGCCGGTCGCTCACCGCCCGACGCAGACGGCCGGAGCCCGGCGGCAAGCGCCGGACTTTCACCCCGAGACCGTCGCCGGGACGCTCTGCGGCTCTCCTGCAGCCCGCCCCTTTATTGCCCCATGCCGGGCAAGGTGCCCATGCCCTTGCACAGCACGCCCAGCATCACTTCGTCGGCGCCGCCGCCGATCGAGGCGAGACGGAAATCGCGATAGGCGCGGCTGACCGGCGTTTCGCTCATGAAGCCCATGCCGCCCCAGAATTGCAGGCAGGCGTCGGGCAGTTCGCGCCCGAGCCGTCCGGTCTTGAGCTTGGCCATGGTGGCGAGCTGGGTGACGTCCTCGCCGGCGATCATCGCCTCGGCGGCGCGATAGACCAGCGAGCGCAAGAGCTCGATCTCGGTCTGCAATTCCGCCAGGCGGAAATGCACGGTCTGATTGTCGAGGATGGAGCGGCCGAACGCCTGGCGCCCGCGCGCGTAGGCGATGGTCTCGGCGATGATCAGTTCGTGCGCCTTCAGGCACGAGGCGGCGGCCCACAGGCGCTCCTCCTGGAATTGCAGCATCTGATAGGCGAAGCCGTGGCCTTCCTCGCCGATGCGATTGCGCTTGGGCACGCGCACGTCGTCGAAGAAAATCTGCGCGGTGTCCGAGGAATGCATGCCCAACTTGTCGAGCTTGCGCGCCACGGTGACGCCCTTCGCTTTCATCGGCAGGCAGATCAGCGACTTGTTGCGATGCGGCGGGCCGTCGCCGGTGTTGGCGAGCAGGCACATCCAATCGGCCTGCGCGCCGTTGGTGATCCACATCTTGCCGCCGTTGACGACGTAGTCGTCGCCGTCGGAGCGCGCATTGGTCTTGATCGCGGCGACGTCCGATCCGGCGCCGGGCTCGGAAACGCCGATGCAGGCGACCGCATCGCCGGCGACGGCGGGCGCGAGGAATTCGCGACGCAACGCGTCGGAGCCGAAGCGGGCGAGCGCCGGGGTCGCCATGTCGGTCTGTACGCCGATCGCCATCGGCACGCCGCCGCAGCGGATGGCGCCGAGCTCTTCGGCCATCATCACGGCGTAGGAATAGTCGAGCCCCTGGCCGCCGTATTGGATCGGCTTGGTCAGGCCGAGGAAGCCGAGACCGCCGAGCTTCTTGAACAATTCGTGGGCGGGAAAGCCCTGCGCCTTCTCCCATTCGTCGACGAACGGGTTGATCTCGGCGGCGATGAATTTTTGCAGCGCGCGGCGCGCTTCCTCGTGCTCGGGCGTGAACAGCATGGCTCGTCTCCTCAGGCGTCCGATTCGTGTCAGCGCGCGCGGCCGAAGGCCTTGGCTCATCCAGCCAAAGTGCGGCCAATCCCTCGGCCCCTCACCCTGCCTCTCCCCGTAAACGGGGAGAGGAGAAGAACGGCGCCGCCGCGCCCCTCTCCCCGCGAAGCGGGGAGAGGCAGGGTGAGGGGCGGAGGGATTGGCCGCAGCCTTCGCCGAGGCGTCCGGCTCGCCGTGGCCGGCGGCTGCCCCCGCTCACCGCGCCTTGTGCAACCGCTTCTTCCAGCGCTCGCCCGGCTTGAGTTCGGCGCCGAGCACGTAACGGTCCAGGATGCGACGGTGTCTGGCCTGACGCTCGCCGGCGCGTTCGGCCGGCGCCTTTTCCAGCGTGGCCTCGGGGGCGGCGACGGCCTCGGGCTCGGCGGCGCGCGCCGCGAAAGGTTCGGCCTTGGCGATCTTGCGCGCGGGTTTCGCGCCGGCCGCGGCAACCGTCTCGTCGAGCCCGCGCCACCCGACGGCCGGCTCCTGGAAGACTCGCGGCGGCGCGAGTTTGCGGCTCGCCTCCTTCTTCGCCCGCGTCTTGGGCTTGGCCGCGGCAGCCGGGTTTTCCCGCTTGCGTCGCGGCGGGGCCGAGGCCTCCTCCAACGCCGGCGCGCTCGGTTCGATGTCGACGAGGCTGGGAAGTATCCGCCCTTGCGGGCGCGCAGGCGGCGGCGCGGCGGCGGGCGCCGGTTTGCGCTCGGCCTCGAACAACGCCGCCGCGCCAGCGTGGCGTTCCGACAGCGCCAGCGCCGGCGCCGCCAGCCAACCCTTGCCGTTCGCGCTCGTCGATCGTCGCTGCCGCCGAACCTCGACGACGAAATTGTGGGGCGGTCGCTTCATCGCATCCTTCGACGTTCGAGGTCGGTCGCAGCCGACTCGTCATTGGGGCGGGCGTCCTTCGACTCAACCGAGCCCCATGCCCATCCTGAAGGGCAAAGCCGCGCAAAAAGCAATATGCTTTGAGCGAGTTCTCGACGCGCGCGGGCGCCGGGCCGCTGCGTTCGGGTGCCTCCCGGCGCCGATTTCACCCCGTCGCCCGGCGCGCGCGCTAACCCCGCGTTAACCCTATCGGCGCCTTAACTGACTCGCTAAAATGCGCCTCCACTCGGGCTTGCCTTGTTTCGCCGAAGCAAACCCGACGGGAGTTGATTGATAAAGCAGGATCTCGATCGGAAAACAACCTTCGCCCTTTTTCCGAAATCCCGCCCGAGGATCGTTCGCGGCGAGCCCAAGTTTTGGCCCATTTGCAGCGCAGACCCGCGCCAAACGCGCCGACCGCCGCCCGCCCGAGCGCGAATCCGACCCTGACCGCCCCTCGAGAGGTTTCCCCCGATATGAACGCCACAGACGCCGCCGCAACGGTCGCCGCCGATCCCGAGACCACGTTGCTTTCGATGTTCTGGTCGGCGCACGTCGTCGTCAAGATCGTCATGGTCGGGCTGCTCGCCGCCTCGTTCTGGAGCTGGACGATCATCGTCAACAAGACCTTGCTGTTCTCCAAGTTCAAGCGCGCGATGGACGGTTTCGAACAGATCTTCTGGTCCGGCCAGTCGCTCGAGGAGCTCTTCGGATCGCTTTCGCAGCGGCCCAATTCGGGCGCCGCGAGCCTGTTCGTCTCGGCGATGCGCGAGTGGAAGCGCTCGTTTCAGAACCCGGCCGCCTCCTTTCGCGGCTTGCACGCGCGCCTCGACAAGGTGCTCGACGTTTCGATCGCGCGCGAGGTCGAGCGGCTCGAATCCAATCTGTTGTTCCTGGCGACCGTCGCCTCGTCGGCGCCCTTCGTCGGCCTGTTCGGCACGGTCTGGGGCATCATGACGTCGTTCCGCTCGATCGCCGCCTCGAAGAACACCTCGCTCGCCGTCGTCGCGCCCGGCATCGCCGAGGCGCTGCTGGCGACGGCGATCGGATTGTTCGCCGCCATTCCCGCGCTCATCGCCTACAACAAGTTGCAGGGCGACGTCGCTCGCGCGCAGGCGCGCATGGAAAGCTTCGCCGACGAATTCTCGTCCATTCTGTCGCGGCAGATCGATCAGCACACGCCGGGCGACAAGGCGGCCTGAGGCCGGGCGGAACGGCTAAGGGGAGAGCGAGCGGATGGGAATGACGGTGGGCGCCGCGGGGCGCAAGAGCGGACGCGGGCGGCGCGGCGTGCCGCGTTACGGCGCGATGGCCGACATCAACATGACGCCGTTCATCGACGTCATGCTGGTGCTGCTCATCATCTTCATGGTCGCCGCGCCCTTGCTGACCAGCGGCGTCGCGGTCGACCTGCCGCAAGCCAAGGCCGGCGCGCTCAACGTCGAACAGAAGCCGATCTCCATCGCGCTCAACGACCAGGGGCAACTGTTCCTGATGGACCAACAGATCGCCGACGCCGACCTCACCCAGAAATTGCAGGCGCTCGCCGCTGACGGCGCCGATCAGCGCATCTATCTGCGCGCCTCGAAAGTCATCGCCTACGGACGGGTCGCGGAGATCATGGGCGCGGTGACCGCCGCCGGCTACAAGAAGGTGGCGCTCGTCACCGAGCCGGACAAGCGGTGAAGCGAGGCTCGGGGTGAGCGACCAGCCTTCGAAAGCAGGGCTCTATGTCTCGGGCGCGCTTCACGCGGTGCTGCTGGCGTTCATCGTCTTCGGTTTCGCCTCGGCGCCCGAATTCGAGGGCGCGCCCGAGTCCATTCCGGTCGACACCATCACGCAGTCGCAATTCAACGAAATCATGAAGGGCGAGCGCAACGCCAAGCCGGTGGAGAAACCTCCCGCGGAGCCGACGACGCATCAGGCCGCAGCCGAGCCGACCGCCGTCCCGACGCCCCCCGAGCCGCCGCCCGACCTCAAGACCGCCGACGAGCCGCCCCCTCCGCCGCCGCCCCGACCCGCGACGCCGCCCCCGCCCAAGCCCGAGCCGCCGCCGCCGCCCAAACCGACCGCCGACGACGCGCCGGCGCCGCCGGCCAGGCCCAAGGAGAAGCCGCCGGACAAGTTCAAGCCCGACGCGGTGGCCAAGCTCCTGGAGAAGGCCAAGCCCGACGAGCCGCCCAAGCCGCGCAAGAACTATGATCCGAACGCGATCGCCAAGCTGATCGGCCAGAACAAGGCCGTCGATCCCGCGCCGCCCGGCGCGGCCACGCCGCAGGGCCTGCCCGACCAGCACGCGGCGCGGATGTCGCCCTCGCTGTCGGCCGCGCTCGACGCGTGGCTCACGGACGCCTACCTCAATTGCTGGACGCCGCCGCCGACGATGCCGGAGGGCGAGCGCTACGTGGCGCAAGTGCGCGTCGACTTCAACGCCGACGGCTCGCTGGCCGGCCCGCCCGCGCTGCTCAACCCTCCCGCCGATCCCGCCTGGCGGGCGCATTCGGAAAGCGCGCTCAGGGCGGTGCTCAAATGCAATCCGTTGCACGTGCCGTCGCAATACGCGCCCTATTTCGAGCAATGGAAAACGAAGACCGTCCATTTCGACCCGCAGAGCGCCCTGGGCTGATCGAGGCGCGCCAAGCCGAACCAAGAAGCGAGACCGAGCCGTCATGAAGATCGAAAAACTGTTCTCCCGCCTCGCGGCCGCGCTGTTGGCGCTCGGCCTCGCCGGTTCCGCAGCGCGCGCCGCCGGCGACGTCTACGTCCACGCCGGGGCCAATTTCACGCCGGTCAGCATCGCGGTGACGCCGCTCGTGGGCGACGAAGGCGCGACGAAGGTCGGCGCCGTCATCGTCAACGACTTCGCCCATTCCGTCTTCCTGACGCCGCTCAATCCCTCCGCCTTTCCAGAAAACGTGACCAATCCCGACGCGCGGCCGAACGTCGACGCCTGGAAGACGGTCAACGCGCAATTCGTGCTGACCGGCCGGGTGACGGGCGCCGAGGGCGGGCGCATCACCGCGCAGTTTCGCCTCTGGGACACCGCGACGGGCGCGCAGGTCGCCGGCCAGCAATACACCACCGAGGCCGCCAACGCGCGCCGCGTCGGCCATCTCATCGCCGACGCAGTGTTCTCGCGCATCACCGGCGAGAAGGGCTTCTTCGATTCGCGCGTCGTGTTCGTCGACGAGAGCGGCTCCAAGGAAAAGCGCCGCAAGCGCCTGGCGGTGATGGACATGGACGGCGCCGACGTGAAGTATCTGACCAGCGGCGACAAGCTCGCCGTGGCGCCGCGCTTTTCGCCCTCGGCGCAACAGGTCGCGTTCATGTCGTTCGGCGAGACCGACCCGAAGGTGACGGTGCTCGATCTCGAGACCGGCCGGCGCGAGGCGGTCGGCAACTTTCCCGGCATGACCTTTTCGCCGAGCTTTTCGCCCGACGGCCAGCGCGTCGTCATGTCGCTCGCGGAGGGCTCGACGTCCCATCTCTATTCGATGGACCTGGGCTCGCATGCGACGACGCGCCTCACCGACGGCGGCGCCATCGACACTTCGCCCTGCTACTCGCCCGACGGTTCGCAGATCGCCTTCGAGTCCGACCGCGGCGGCACGCAGCAGATCTACGTCATGAGCGCCAACGGCGGCGCGGCGACGCGCATCTCGTTCGGCGAGGGGCGCTACTCGACGCCGGTGTGGTCGCCGCGCGGCGACCTCATCGCCTTCACCCGGCAGAAGTCCGACCTGTTCGGCATCGGCGTGATGAAGCCGGACGGAACGGGCGAGCGCATCATCGCCGAGGGCTTCCACAACGAAGGCCCGACCTTCGCGCCCAACGGCCTGTTCCTGATGTTCTTCCGCGATCCGGGCGGCCAATCCGGCCCCAAGATCTTCATGGCCGACATTTTCGGCCACGGCGAATTCCCGGTGCCGACCCCGAGCTACGCCAGCGACCCCTCGTGGGGGCCGCTGATGAAGTGAGCGCCCCTCCCCTCTCCCGAATGGGAGAGGGGAGGGGCGCGAGTATCGCACCTGCTGCGTCACGTCGCGACAATCGATTCGGGCGGAGATATAAATTGCGCCTCGGGGGCGTCGCTCAGGCAGGCGGACGCCGTGCGACAGCGAGGCCGGCATGTCGATGTCCATAGGCTTCATCTTCATGGCGACGCGGCAGGACCGCACGGTGCCGCAGGCGCGCGCGCTGATCGAGGAGGCGCTGGCCCTCGGCGTCGCCAACATCGGCTTCAAGGACATCGGCCTGCCGCGCCGAGCGCTGAAGGAATTGGCGCGCGCGATTCATGCGGGCGGGGCGCGAGCGTTCTTCGAAGTCGTTTCGCTCGATCGCGACAGCGAACTCGCTTCGGGGGCGGCGGCAGCCGATTTCGGCGTCGACTGGCTGCTCGGCGGCGTGCGCGCGAGCGAGGTCGCGCCGATCGCGATGAGCGCCGGCATCCGCTACGCGCCGTTTCCGGGCACGATCGTCGGTCACCCCAGCGCGCTCGTCGGCGCGATCGAGGAGATCGAGGCGAGCGCGCGGGCGCTTTGCGCCGTCGAAGGCGTCGCCGGGCTCGATCTCTTGGCCTATCGCCATGCGGGCGACGTTCCCGCCCTGATGCGCGCGGTCGTCGGTGCGGCCGACAAGCCGGTGATCGTCGCCGGCTCGATCGACGACGCGACGCGCATCGCCGCGGTCGCGGCGAGCGGCGCGGCGGGCTTCACCATCGGCTCGGCGGCGATCGAGGGCGCGTTCAGAGCGCCCGCGCGCGACTTCGCCGCGCAGATCCGCGCGATCCAGAAGGCGGTCGCCGCCCTCGACTGACCGGCCGACGCGGCGCGGCGTCCGCCGCCCGCTTCGCCCTTACTGGTTGTCGGACGGCGCAGCGGCGGCGATCTTGTCGTAATACTTGACGACGAGATCGATGTTGGCGGGGAACTTGACCGGCTCGACCGCCTTGAGCGCCTCGTTCATTTCCGCCAGCGCCGCCTTCTTGTCCGCGGCGGTCATTTTCGGGTCGGCCTGGATCTCGGCGATCTGCTGCTTGAGGACGACGTCGGCGCCGACGTATTTCTTCGTCTTGGGATCGACGCCGTCCATCACCAGGCTGATGTTCGCGCCGACGTCGACGAACTCGTCGTAAGAAGCGAACTTGTGCTTCTTGGCGATCGCATCCAATTGCGCCATCACTTTCGGGTCGGGTTTATCCGACTCGCTCTGAGGCTGCTTGGCCAGGATCGGCCCGATCTCGCTCTGTGCGTCCAGGAACGCCTGGATCTGGGCTTCGGTCAGCGCGAACTGCTTGAGCGCCTCCTCGGGCGCGGGTTGCCGGGTCTGGGCGAACGCGGCGCCGGGCGCGGCCGCCATCGCCAAGGGGGCGAGGCAAGCGATGCTTACGGCTGCGGCGAGCGAGCGAACGAAACGGGCCATTATTGTCCTCCGCGGATTGGGGCGCCAGACGATGCCCGCTTTGCGAACGGCAGGCAAGGTCGCCCCAGACCGCCCGCGAATTATGACGTTCACAGCGCCGCCGCCCAATCCCGGATCGTCGTTCGCCCGCGTTTCAGCCGCCCTGCGCCGCCGGCGCCTCGGCCCGGCGCGCCAGGGCGCGCGGGGCGAAAGCTTTCGAGAGCGCGAAGATCGTCGCCAGCGTCGCCGCGTAGACCACGACCTGCAACACCGAAGGCTGGTCCGCATAGCCGACCAGCGTATGCAGCACGCGGCCGAAGAGGCTGGTGTCGGAAAGGATCGACGACGTGTTCCAGGCCGTGTCGCTCCAGATCGTCACGACGCCGGCCTGCTGGAGAAAGTTCACCGCCTGCGAGGCGAGGCCGGCGGCGAGAAAGGTGATCAGCGCGCTCGTCACCGCGAACAGGCGGCGCGCCGGAATCGTCACCAGGCCGAAATACGTCACCGCGCTCACCGCCACGCCGGCGACGAGGCCGAGCAGCGAACCGATCAGGAGATCGCGCGAGGTCGCGCCGCCAGCGGCGACGAGACCATAGAGGAACAGCGCGACCTCCGAGCCCTCGCGCATCACCGCGACGGCGACGACGATCGCCAGCGCCACGAGCGAGCGCGAGCCGCCGCGCACTTCCTGGCCGAGCCGGCGCGCATCCGCCGCGAGTTGGCGCCCGTGGCTCGCCATCCAGACGTTGTGCCAAGTGAGCATGCAGACGGCGAGGCTGAGGATCGAGGCGTTGAACAGTTCCTGCCCGACGCCTTCGACCGCATTGGCGATGGCGCCAGCGAAAGCGGCGACCAGCGAGGCGCCGAGAACGCCGGCCGCGACGCCGGCGCCCGCCGTCAGCCGGCTGAGGGAGACGCCCTTGGTGACGGCCATGACGATGCCGACGATGATGCCGGCCTCGATCACTTCACGGAAGACAATTATCAGCGCGCCGAGCATCGCCCGTCCTTTCCGATCATTTCACGACCAGGAAGCCCTCGGTCGTGTCCTCGTGATAATCGTCGTAGAAGCGATAGCGCCCCGGCGTCAGCGCGCGCACATTGAGCGTGATCTTGCCGCCGCCCACGACGACCTTCTCGACGCGCAAGGTCTTGCTCTCGAATTCGGATGGCGTGGAATCGAGATTGGTCACCTCGATGGCGATCGGCTTGCCCGCCGGCGCCGTCGGCTCGGCGGGCGAAAAGCGATGGTCCTTCAAGGTGAGGCGGACCTGCGCGGCCTCTTGCGCCGACGCCGTCGCCGCCAGCAGGACGAGGGCGGCTGCGCCGGCGAGGCGAAGGCCGGATTTGCGAGATGAGGGGCTCATGGCGTCTCCTTGGCTCCAGGGTTGAACGCGCCGGGTCAGAATTCGAACTCGAGTTTCAGATTGGCGCGGTAGCGCGGGAAATCGGTAAGATCGAGACCGTAGCCCTCGCCGGTCGCGCGGCCGGCGACTTGGCTCGAGAACGCCGCGGCGAGCATGGTCTGACCGGTGAACTGGATGTGCAGCGTCGGCCCGACGTAGAGCGCCTGGCCTTGCAGCGACTGCGGCGCGAGGCTGTCGTAGGCGCGGTAATATTCGACCTCGCCGCCGCCGGTGATCTTGGGCGTCAGCCGATAAGCGAGGCCGGTCGTCGCGCCTGTGGTCGACGAGCGCCGCCAGCTCTGCCCCGGCGATTTGGCGACGTCGGGCGTATCGATCAGGTTCACGGCGCCATAGAGGCGGTTGGCGATCAGCTCGGTATCAGCGACGACGCCGAAGGCCGAGCTGAAATCGGCGATCGGCTGGCCGAAATCGTCGAGGCGCGCCCATTCCGGCTCGGCGATCAAGGTCAGGCCGATCGGCGAGCCCGGCCCGCGCCCGATGACGAGGTAACGCAGTTCCGTCGACAGGCCGCTGAAGGCGGCGCCGTGGGCGTCGGCGGCGCCGGCGACCCCCGCGATGTCATAGCCGCCGACGTGCGCGCTGAGCTCGTAGCCGAAGAACTGCGAGGGCACGCCCTCGTACTCGATTTCCTGCTCGACCTCGCCGTAGCGCCCCTCGCGCCGCTGAAAAGCGGCGGTCGTCTCGAATTCGACCGACTGCTCGCCCTCGGCGCCGATATCCGCGCCTTCGGTGAAGCCGAAGAGATATTTGGTTTCCAGCTCGTGGAAGGGGTCGGGGAGCGGCGCGCTCAGGACCGCCTGATCTGCGGGGTCTTGCGCGGTTTGCGCGCAAGAAGCGGTTCCGCTCGCCGCGACGGCGCTGATCGCGCCGCATGCGATGGCGCTGAGACGCGCCGCCCGGCGCGCCCGAATTGCATTCCCCATTGCCGTCCTCTCTAACCCACGGGGTCAAGGCCCGCTGTCGCTGGACGGTTATTATCCAAGAAAAACCACAAGCGCAACGAAGTGCGTCGCTTTTAGAACGTTTTCAAAACGTACTGTATGCTTATATAATTGTGGTTTACCGATGGCCGTCGCTACAAGAAATTGACATGATACTCTTTGATATGCCGCCATTCGTAGCATGCGTCGGCAAGGATCGTCGAAAGCAATTCCGATAAGCTTTGCATGGCCGATCTATTGGATCGGCGGGGGCGCGGCGCGGCTTTCGCCGCCGAACCCGCCGACCCGTCGGCCCGGCACGCCGAGACCGCGATCTCGACCGTGCGCCGCCGCCCGCTCGTGAATTTTTTGTGACGACAAGAAAAAACCGCCGCCGAGGCGAAAAAACGCTTGCGTTCGGGGATGATTCGCACAAATAAGGTCTTGCCCAATACGCACGTGCCTGTGGTCGTGTGTCGGTCGGCGGGGATCTGGACAAGAGGCCAGTCAACCGCCCCTAGAAAAGACCGGCAGCCGGAGGCAAACCGGCGCACCCCGCCAAACGGGGGACGCGACTTGAAGCAACGACGGACCGGGCTTTTTCGTCTCTGTCGGCCCTCCAAAGGCCGGCTTACCGAAGAGGCTAGTCTATCTTGCCGGGCGTGCGGAAGGGATTTTTCCCCTCCAAACGATGGCTGTGACTCTCGCTGACGGCGCTCGCCTGCGGCGGAAACATGGCTACGGCGCAGCATCTGATCGCGCGACCAGCGCTTCACGCGGCTCTCCGCCGCGTCTCGAAGCGCCAAGCGCGCGGTCGCGGTGGCGGGTCAACGAACGACGGTTCGCGTCTCCAACGCGCGGCCGGCGGACGCATCGCCTCCGATCCCTTGTCTTGCCCAGCGCGGGAAACCCCTGCGCAACGGAGGATGCCGCTATGACCGATCGCATCAGGGAATTCCTCGCCCGCACCAAAGAAGACGGCCCGCGTCTGGTGGTCGATCTCGAAGTGGTGCGCGAAAATTATCTCGGCTTCGCCAAGGCGTTGCCGGACACGCGCGTGTTCTATGCCGTCAAGGCCAATCCGGCGCCGGAAATTCTCGATCTGCTGGCCCGCCTGGGCTCGTGCTTCGACGCCGCTTCGATGGCCGAGATCGAGCTGGCGATGGCCGCCGGCGCGACGCCCGAACGCATCAGCTACGGCAACACGATCAAGAAGGAGAAGGACATCGCGCGCGCCTACGAACTCGGTGTGCGCCTGTTCGCCGTCGACTGCGAGGCCGAAGTCGAGAAGATCGCGCGCGCCGCGCCGGGCTCGAAAGTGTTCTGCCGCATCCTATGCGCGTGTGCGGGCGCGGAATGGCCGCTGTCGCGCAAGTTCGGCTGCGCGCCGGAGATGGCGACCAGAGTGCTCGAGCACGCCCATCGCCTCGGCCTCGTCGCCCACGGCCTGTCGTTCCACGTCGGATCGCAGCAGCCCAATCCGCGCATGTGGGACGGCGCGCTGAAGGCTTCGGCGGCGGTGTTCAAGGAATTGGCCGAGCGCGGCATCCAGCTCGCGATGATCAACCTCGGCGGCGGATTTCCCGCCCGCTACCTCAAGCCGGTGCCGGGGGTGAAGACCTACGGCCAGACGATCTTCCGCGCGCTGCGCAAGCATTTCGGCAACCGCATCCCGGAAACGATCATCGAGCCGGGCCGCGGCATGGTCGGCAACGCCGGCGTCATCGAGGCCGAAGTCGTCCTCGTCTCCCGGAAGTCGGACGACGATCCCAGGCGCTGGGTCTATCTCGACATCGGCAAGTTCAACGGCCTGGCCGAGACGATGGACGAAATGATCCGCTATCCCATCCGCACCGACCGCGACCACGAGGCCCTATCGCCGTGCGTCGTCGCCGGGCCGTCCTGCGACTCGGTCGACGTTCTCTACGAGAAGGAGCCGTATCTGCTGCCGGTGAGCCTGGAGATCGGCGCGAAAGTGCTGATCGAGGGAACGGGCGCCTACACCGCGACCTATTCGTCCGTCGGCTTCAACGGCTTCCCGCCGCTGAAGAGCTACGTGATCTGACGCCGATGCGGCGGGCGGCGCCCCTTCTCCCCTTGCGGGAGAAGGTGTCGGCCGGAGGCCGACGGATGAGGGGTCGCGCCGTAAGGCGCTTGCTCGTTGCGCCGACGTAACCAACAGCGGTTTTGTTTCTTGCCGCCGACCAAGACGATTGGGCGAAGCCGACGCCTTGCGGCGCCGACCCCTCATCCGTCATGCAGCATGACACCTTCCCCCCGCAAAGGGGGAAGGGGCGCGCGTCCGGCGAGATATGGCCCTCGAGCGAACGGCCGTCACGCCGCCACGGCGACCAGCCGGGGGCTGTCCCGCCATAGTGACTTCATCAAGCCGTCTTGCCGGGCGAGTCCGGACGGCTCGGGCCGGTCAGCTCGCCTCGTGGGCGGCGATCGGAAGAGGGTTGCGGGCGGGCCTCGGGCGTTCCGGCGCGTAGAGGTAGAGCGCCGCCATGACGAAGGCCAGCACGGCGATCGCGCCGAACAGGCTGCCGGTGAGGACTTGCGTCCAGCCGATGAACGCCGGGCTCAGCGCCGATCCCGACGCGCCGATCGAACTGACGAGGGCGATGCCGCCGGCGCGCGCGCCCTTGCCGAACACCGCGGTCGGCACCGTCCAGAACAGCGCGAGGAACGCGAATATCGTCACCGAGGCGGCCATCAGGCAAAGGCTCGTGCCGTCGGGGCTTCGCGCGGCAAGCGGAAGCAGGAAGAATGCGGCGCTGGCGACGACGCCGCAGCCGATCAGATGCCAGCGGCGCTCCTGGGTGCGGTCCGAACTCCAGCCGATCGCGGCCATGCCGATGGCCCCGGCGACGAAGATCGCCGCCGCGCGCCAGCCGATCTCGCCGAGATCGCGAACGCCGGCATTGCGCAGAAGGGTCGGAACCCACAACAACAGGATGCTCTGGGTCGAGTAGAAGGCGAAGTAGACGAGCGCCAGAACGTAGGTGCGGGGGCTGCGCAACGCCTCAGCGAACGTGCCGCAAGCCGTCGCGGGAGCGGCGTCCTCTTCGAGATCGCGCGCGATTCGCGCCTTTTCGTCCGCCGACAGGAAACGCGCGCTCGCCGGCCGATCGGGCAGGACGAAATAGGCGACGACGCCGAGGGCGACGGCCGGCGCGCCCTCGATCAGGAACAGCCACTGCCAGCCCTTGAGGTCGGCGAGGCCCGCCATATGCGTCATGATCCAGCTCGACGCCGGCGCCGCGACGACGCCCGAGAGGGGGACCGCGATGGCGAACAGCGAGGTGATCCGCGCGCGCCAGCCGCTCGGGAACCACAGCGTGAGATAGAACAGCACGCCGGGGAAAAAGCCCGCCTCGGCCGCACCGATCATGAATCGCGTCGCGTAGAATCCCCAGCGATTGGCGGCGAACGCCATCGCCATCGCGAACACGCCCCAAAGGGTCATGATCCGCAACAGCGTGACCCGGACGCCGGCGCGTTCGAGCATCAGATTGCTCGGCACTTCGAACAGGATGTAACCGATGTAGAGGACCCCGGCGGCCATGCCGAACACGGCTTCGTCGAAATGAAGATCTGCCATGAACTGCAGCTTGGCGTAGCCGACATTGAGGCGATCGATCATCGCCACGATGTAGCAAAGCAGCAAAAGCGGGAGGAGCGACCACGCGACGCGACGATAGAGCGCCGCCGTCGCCGCGCCCGCGGCGAAGCGGCTCTCGCGGGTGAAAACAGCTTTCTGAACGGACATCCGCGGAACCTCGGCGTCGCCCATCGCAGGACGGCCGGTTCCGGGCAAGTCTTATCGCGCCAAGTCGTTAACGCGCGCCGCGCCGGCAAAACGATCGGCGGCGGCCGGCCGTCCTCGCGGCGATCGGGCGCGCTACCCGGCGCGCCCGCCGCGCTTGCCGGGCGATACGAAGCGGCGCGAGGCGGCAGGCCTCACGCGAACGGCGACTGGAACTGAGCGGCGCCGCCGAGCTCCGCCTCGATCTCCATGAGGCGGTTGTACTTGGCGATGCGCTCGCTGCGGCTGGCCGAGCCGGTCTTGATCTGCCCGCCGCCCATCGCCACGGTGAAGTCGGCGAGGAACGCATCCTCGGTCTCGCCCGAGCGATGCGAAACGACGTAGCTCCAGCCCGCCTTGCGGCACAGCGCGATCGCGGCGATCGTTTCGGTGACGGTGCCGATCTGGTTGAGCTTGATCAGCACGGCGTTGGCGGCCTTTTCGGCGACGCCGCGCCGGATGAAATCCGGGTTGGTGACGAAAATGTCGTCGCCGACGATCTGGATGCGCCCGCCCTGCACCGCGGTCTGGCGCGCGAAGCCGGCCCAGTCGTTTTCGTCGAGGCCGTCCTCGATCGATACGATCGGGAACGTATCGATCCACTTCTGGTAGAGGGTGATCATCTCGTCGCTGCTCTTGCGGCCGCCGCGCGACTTGGCGAGGTCGTAGGCGCCGCCCGAATAGAACGAGCTCGCGGCTGGGTCGAGCGCGATGGCGATGTCCTTGCCGGGCTTGTAGCCTGCGGTCTCGATCGCCTTGACGATCAGCTCGCAGGCCTCCTCGTTGCTGCCCAGATTGGGCGCGAAACCGCCCTCGTCGCCGACCGAGGTCGCGTAGCCCTTGCCCTTGAGCAGCTTGGCGAGCGCATGGAACGTCTCGGCGCCGTAGCGCAACGCCTCGGCGAAGCTCGGCGCGCCGATCGGCATCACCATGAATTCCTGGAAGTCGACCGAATTCTCCGCGTGCTTGCCGCCGTTGACGATGTTCATCATCGGCACGGGCAGGCGCGTCGCGCCGACGCCGCCGAGATAGGCGTAGAGCGGCAGCTTCGCCGCGCTCGCCGCCGCGCGGGCGACCGCCATCGACACGCCGAGAATGGCGTTGGCGCCGAGCGCGCCCTTATTCGGCGTGCCGTCGAGCGCAATCATCACCGCGTCGATTTCGCCCTGGCGCGCCGGATCGCGGCCGATCAAGGCGGGGGCGATCTTGTCCACGACGTTGGCGACCGCTTTGCGCACGCCCTTGCCGCCGTAGCGCGCCTTGTCGCCGTCGCGAAGCTCGACCGCCTCGTGCTCGCCGGTCGAGGCGCCTGATGGAACGGAGGACGTGACGACGGTTCCGTCGTCGAGGCCCAGGCGGACCCTGACGGTCGGATTTCCTCGGGAATCGAGGATCTCGAGCGCCTGGATGGCGGCGATCTTGCTCATGCGTGGCGTCCTTCGGGCTGGCGTGGCGACGACGTTGCGCGATCATGGAGGACGGCCCCATGCCCGCGCCGCGGCTCGGCGCCGATGGAGTCTCGTCATGAAGACTTCGGAACCTGTATCCCTCGATAAGCCGAGGGGGAAGGGATGCTTTGACCTGCGTCAACAGCCTTGGCGGCGGTCGATCGGGGATCGTCGACCCGGAGAAGAGCCGAACGCCGCATCGCGCGGTCGCGGGCGATTGAAGCCGAAGCCGAACAGGCGGAGCGCTGCGTGATGGAGCTGTCGAGCGTTTCCGCGGAATTTCAGGCGATCGAAGTCAAGCCTAGCGGCGCCGACAACTGTGAGGGACCGCAACCATGTTGAGATTGTCCCGCGCGCGCGTGCTCGGCGATATCGATCTCATGATCAACAGTCCCGGCCCGGCGCTCGGGCGGCGCAGGTGGATCGCGAAGGGGGCGGAGTGCTCGATCGATCGTCACAGCTACGCCGGCGAGGTCTATGGGTTCCACGCCGACGTTCTCCACATCCGCATGCCGGCGACGGGGCGTTCGGCGTGGGAGCTGGTCGTCGTCACCGAATTCTGGCGTCGCGGCGACGGCGAAACCATGCACGCGACGAAATGGCTGAAGCTGCTGTCGGGCAAGTCGGCCGACGTTCTCGAGTGGATCGGCGCGCACCGCTGACCGCCCGCGAATCAAGCATCTCGCACGCCTGAACGGATGCGACTGTGCTCAAGGGTTTCCCTTCGCGCCGAATATCTCGTTGTACAAATCCTCGCCGTAACCGGTTTGCAGCGGCTCTCCTTCCAGCAATTTGAAGGTCCGTCCGCCATCGGCTTGCCGCTCGGCGCGCAGGAAAACCGTCGTCTCGGCAGGCTTGTCGTAAACGCTGCGCGCGAAATCATAGAGATGGGTGACGAAACCGATTTTGACGCGCCTTTCCAGCAGGGCCGACGTGATCTGCCGAGCGATTTCCGAGCCTTCTCTTTCGTTGGTCGAGGCGAACGATTCGTTGAACAGCACGACGGCGTCAGGCGTTATCCGATCCACGATCTCGCTGCATCGGCTGAGCTCTTCGTCGAGTTTGCCGCTTCGCATGGAGATGTCTTCCTCACGCCGAAAATGCGTGAAGAGATGACTGCACAGATTGGCGCTGAACGATTCGGCCGGGACGAACATGCCGCATTGCATCATCAATTGCGCCAATCCCAGGCTGCGCAAGAAGGTGGTCTTGCCGCCTTGATTGGCGCCCGTGACGATCACGAAGTCCCTGCCGTCGGCTTGCAGGTCGTTGCCGATGACGCGCCGATCGGTCGTGAAAGTCAGACATACATCGTACAATCCGGCGAAGGTCAACTTGCGTTCGCCGAGAGCCGCAGATGTCGGAAAAGAGATCGGCTGCCCCTTCTTGGCCAATTGCTCGCGCAGATTCAGGCAACCGATATAGAACGCCAGCTCGGTGCGAAGCATCGCGAAAAAACTGAGAATATGGTCGTTGGATTGGGCGAGGGCGTTGGCGACGAGGTTGAGTCCCCGGTCTCTCAATTCCCCGAGGGCGTTCGCGCCGCTTTCGTCGCGCGGTTGCAGATGGAACGTATAGGCCGGCGGCCTCGGCGCCATCAACCGGGCTATCCAACGTCGCGGCGGTTCGTTCGGCTTGCGAAGGGTGTAATTCGCGCCTTTGTGGCCCTTTCCCAATTCCGCGCTGATCAGCGCCCCGCCGCGAAAATTCAGCCGCTGGAGATGGTCCTGAACGCTCAGAAAATAATCGTCGTTCAGTTCCCGGTCGAACATGGCGAACAACGTCTTGAAGCCGTCGGACGAAAACCTGTGGGCGTTGTAGGTTCCTATCCCTCTCAACTGCTTGAGCAGCGCCACGAACTTCTGCAACGCGCCGACGGCTTGCGCCAATATCGAGCTGGGAGATTTGCTGTACGCCCAGATATGCGACTTTTTCTCCCTTTCGTGCGCCTCGATCGTCAAGTCGTAGAGTTGTCTGACCAACAACGGATTGGCGAGAACGTCGCGAAGAACGCCCTGGCGATAGCGCAGTTCGTCTTCGTCCCGCAGACTTTGCAGAACGGCCTTGCTCGCCACCTCGTATACGTATCGGTCGCCCAGCGCCATCGCGCCGAACAGGACGTTCAACTCGAGATCCTGGATCAGCGCTTCGCTGTGTCGCGGCAAGGCGGCGTCGAGAGCGAAATCGCGATCCCGGTGCATGAGATAGGCCTTCATGACCGAATCCGTTCTCGGATTTGGCGACGCGTCAGGCCGTATTTTTCCGCGATGGACATCGCGTAGGCGAGCCCGTCGGCGGGCTTTCGGACGATCTTGTACGTGCGCGCGGCCGGTTGTCCCGGGACGATCGTGCTCACGGCGCTGACGATATGCTCGTTCAACACGCTCAGTTCGTCGACGAACGTCACGCAGACGCACAGGGCGCCGATTTCCGTTATCCGCTCGATTATTCTCGTCCCCAGAAATATCGCGTCTCGCAATGTCGTCGAATTGAATATCTCATTCATGATGATGACGCTTCGCGGCGTCGCTCGGCTCAACGTCGCGTGAATTCTGACCAAATCGTCTTGCAGTTTGCCGCGAAGATCGCTGATGCTCTCCTCTCGTTCGAAATGGGTCAGGATACGGTCGAACAGAAAGAGTTGCGCGCTCCGGCCGGGAACGAGGCTGCCGAGGCTCGCGAGATAATGGAGTTGCCCGAACATGCGGGCGAAAGTGGTCTTGCCGCCCTGGTTCGGACCGGAGACGACAAGCACGCGTTCCCCGTCTCCGAGATAGAAATCATTGCACACGACGGACGCCCGTTCGGCCACGAGTTTATGGGCCAGCGCCAGATCGAACCCGTCGCGAGCGCAAAGCTCTTTGCTTTCTTGGGAAAGCGAGGGATAGCAAAAGCTCAGCCCCGCGCGTCGGAGCGGCGCGAGATAATCGAGATACGCCACGTAGAACTGGATTTCCCGATCAAAGGCGCGGATCGTCTCATCGAGAAAAGTCGCGTTCCGCCTGCAGTGGTCGGCCAACTGCGTGAATATCTCCGGATACAATCTGGCGACGCGATCGAGCACGGCCGCCTCGATGTGGTTCATTTGCGGCCAATCGGAGAATTTGGCGTTGTAATCCTTGACCGCGCCCTGCTGGAATTTGCGGAAGGTTTGCTCGACATCGGCGGCGTAATCGATTTCGGAATCGTATTGGCGAACCGTGACGCCGCCGCCCCTGAGCAGAAGAGTGTACTTCACGCTCGACAAGTCGGCCTTCAGCGTCTTGGTCTCCGCCATGAGCGACGTGAAGCGAGATGAATTCGCGTAATCGGTCAGATAGTCACGGAAGGACAGGAGGCCGCGGGAGTGCAATGCCGCAGCGCCCAAGTCGCGCGTCAAGGCGTCGACGGCGTTGCAATAGGCGTCGACCGCGTCGAGAAACAACGCCTCCTTCTGTCTCTGATAGTGGCGCTGTCCGGCCTGTTTGAGCGTGTCGCGCATCGAGCGCAGGGCTTGCGCAAACGAGTCTATGGGAGCCAACAGCGCTGCGTCTTCGAGGTCCCGCATGACCTCATGGCGATAGAGGACCGCGTCGATATCGCGCAACGGCGCATAGAAAAACGGCGCGAGCTCGTATTCCTCTTTGCCGGCGGTGATCGCCGCGACGATCTGATCGAGATTCAAGTCGACGAAAAAGTCCGGCGGGGCACGCGTTTCGTCGCGCCGGCGGCGCTCCGCGCTTTCAAACAATATGCTGTGGAACGTCATGCGAAATCCGCCATGCGTTCGGCTCGGACGCTTGGGATGGAGCAAACGAGCCGGCCGGGCCGGATGACGACCATCGAGATCGGCGGCGCGAGGGCGAGCGCCCTGACGACGCGCGCGATCGCAGGGAAGATGTTCCTCGCGCCGCGTGTGAGCAGGCGCCGGCGAGACGAGCAACGCCAATCTTCGCGGGTGTGCATGCAAACTCCCTTTCTTCGTCGCTCGACGCGAAAAGGAGTCATCAGCCCTGAAGGCGGTTAAAGGCGAACTCCATCGCCTATGCCTAAAACAACATCGGAACTCTGGGGCGCCGTGTCAATGTCCTCGGTCCGAAAGCAGCAATTCTAAAAGTAGCGCATTTTCAGGATTCCCAAACCGCTGGAAAAATGATTCACGGTAGGGATGGAGCTTTTGCCGTCTCTTCTTGCGGGCTTGAAGGCGGTTTGCGCCGCCTTTCCGGACTCTCGGGAGGGACGCGGCGGCAATATCGCCGTGGCCGACT
>JBEKLU010000115.1:0-16926 GCA_050010035.1 Roseiarcus sp. | reverse complement strand
ATGCTGGCGATGTCGATGGGCGGACGCGTCGCCGAGGAGCTGGTGTTCGGCAAGGACAAGGTGACCTCGGGCGCCGCCGGCGACATCCAGCAGGTGACCAAGATCGCGCGCGCGATGGTGACGCGGCTCGGCTTCTCCGAGAAGCTCGGCGCCGTCATGTACGGCGAGAACCAGGAGGAAGTGTTCCTCGGCTATTCCATGGGCCGCCAGCAGAACATTTCCGAGGAGACCGCGAAGACGATCGACGAGGAAGTGCGTCGGCTGGTCAGCGAGGCGCACGAGACCGCCACGCGCATCCTCACCGAACGGCGCGCCGATCTCGAAACCCTCGCCAACGGCCTGATGGAGTTCGAGACCCTGACGGGCGAGGAAATCATCGGGCTGCTCAAGGGCGTTCGCCCGGTGCGCGACGCCGTCGACAAGGAGCCGCCGGCGCCGCCCCGCCCCGCGGTGCCCGCGACCGGCAAGCCGCGCGCTTTCGGTCCCGACGCCGGCTTGGCGCCGCAGCCGCAGACCTGAGGCGGCCACAGACTTGAGGAAAACGGCGGGCGTCCTTCGAGACGCCCGTTTCGTTTGGGAAAATCGCCAGGCCCCTCCGGGCGCGCCGTCAGATTTCGACGCCATGTCGGCGAGCGAAGCCCTCCACCGCGGCGACGTACTGGCGCATCGCTTCGTCTTTCGCCATGCCCTTGTTGCCGAGCCAGGCGTCGTGCTTAAACCTGCCGACGAAGTCGAACGCGCTTGGCCCCTCGTCCGGCGCGTCGCCGTCCCTGGCCTGGCGGAACAGGCCGTAGAGCTTGAGCTTCAGCTCGTTGGACGGCTGCGCAGGCCCATCGCTCGGCAGCGACCTGACCTTGGCGACGACTTCGTCGAAACGCTGCTCGAGGGTGTTCATTCGCTTTCGCTCCTGCCTGCCGGGGCGGCTCGCCCGCATCGGCGCATCGCGCCGCGCGCGTCGCCCGAGCCGAATGTATACCGCGGCGGATGAGGGTCACCCCCCCTTCAGCGCCTCCACCACCTTGGCGGCGTCGGCCGAATCCCAGTCGACCGGGCCGGCGACGACGCCGAGCTCGCAGCCGTTCTTGTCGATCAACAGGCTGGTGGGCAGGCCGAGCGCCTTGCCGGCGACGCGCAGGCTCTCGAAGGAATCGGCGCTCGGGTCGGCGTAGCGCGCGAGCGCCTTGACGCCGATCCCGTCGAGAAAGGCTTTCGGCCGATCGAGCCGCGCGGTGTCGACGTTGACCGCCACCACTTCGAAATCCTTTGATCCCGCCTTCGCCTCCAGGCGGTCGAGCGCCGGCATTTCGGCGCGGCAGGGAACGCACCAGGTCGCCCAGAGATTGAGAACGAGCGCGCGGCCGCGAAAATCGGCGAGCGTCAGCTTAGCTCCGTCGGCGCGATCGAAGGCGATGGGGATCGCCGGCTTCGGCCTCGCCTCGACGGCGAGGGCGGCGATATCGCCGTGCGCCAGTGGCGCCAGGCGCGCGCTCGCTTGCGCCGAGGAGGCGGGGCAATCGCCCTCGGCCTTGCCGGGCGGCGGCGCTTTCCCGTATAGCGTCGCGACCGCCACGACGGCGGCCAACAGCGCCGCGGCGCCGCCGGCGACTTGAATTTGGCGGTTCCGCTTGTCGTTTTCACTCATCGATCGATCCAGGGCCTTGCCGTCATGAGCAACACAATGTGGGGCGGGCGCTTCGCCAGCGGCCCGGCGGAGATCATGGAGGAGATCAACGCCTCCATCGACTTCGACCGCAAGCTGGCGATGCAGGACATCGCCGGTTCGCAGGCGCACGTCGCCATGCTCGCCAGGCAGGGCGTCGTCAGTCCGGCCGACGCCGAGGCCATCGCCGCAGGTCTCGCCCAAGTCAAGGGCGAAATCGAGGCGGGCGTCTTCACCTATTCGCGCGCGCTCGAGGACATTCACATGAACGTCGAGAAGCGCCTAGCCGACATCGTCGGCCCCGCGGCGGGCCGGCTGCACACCGCGCGCTCGCGCAACGATCAGGTGGCGGTCGATTTCAAGCTGTGGGTGCGCGACGCGATCGACGCGCTCGACGGCCAGACGGCCACACTGCAACAGGCGCTCGCGGCGCGCGCGCTCGAATGCGCCGCCATGGTCATGCCCGGCTTCACCCATCTGCAATCGGCGCAGCCGGTGACCTTCGGCCACCACTTGCTCGCCTATGTCGAAATGCTGGCGCGCGACCGCGGGCGGCTCGCCGACGCGCGCGCGCGCCTCAACGAATGCCCGCTCGGCGCGGCGGCGCTCGCCGGCACCTCGTTTCCGATCGACCGGCATATGACGGCCGAGGCGCTCGGCTTCGTCAGGCCGACCGCCAATTCGCTCGACAGCGTCGCCGACCGCGACTTCGTGCTGGAGACCTTGAGCGCGGCCGCGATCTCGGCGACCCATCTCTCGCGCCTGGCCGAAGAGATCGTGCTGTGGACGACGCCGCAATTCGGCTTCGTAAAACTGTCCGACGCGTTTTCGACCGGCTCCTCGATCATGCCGCAGAAGCGCAACCCGGACGCGGCGGAGCTGGTGCGCGGCAAGACGGGGCGCGTCGTCGGCGCCCTCGTCGGCCTCTTCGCCGTGATGAAAGGCCTGCCGCTCGCCTATTCCAAGGACATGCAGGAGGACAAGGAGGGCGCCTTCGACGCTCTTCGGACGCTGTCGCTGTGCCTTGCCGCCATGACCGGCATGGTCAAGGACATGACGCCCGACGCCAAGCGCATGAAGGGGGCGGCGGGCGCGGGCTATTCGACCGCGACCGACCTCGCGGACTGGCTGGTTCGGACGCTGAAAATGCCGTTCCGCGAGGCCCATCACGTGACGGGCCGCATCGTCGCCATCGCCGCCGAACACGGAGTCGCGCTGGAGAAGCTGAAGCTCGAATACATGCAGAGCGTCGAGCGGCGCATCACCGCCGAAGTGTTCGACGTGCTCGGCGTCGAGCGCTCGGTCAAGAGCCGCACCTCCTATGGCGGCACGGCGCCGGCGAATGTGCGCAGGCAGGCGCGGGGGTGGATCAAGCGGCTGGGACGCCCTTAGGGCTTCAAGATCAGGAGACCCGATTTTGAGAATCCATCATCTCAACTGCGGGTCTCTTTGCCCGCGCGGCGGCCGTTTTTTCGGCGGCGAGGGCGGTCCGCTTTCAACGGCGCCGATGTGCTGCCATTGCCTGCTGATCGAGGGCGAGGACGGACTGACTCTCGTCGACAGCGGCCTCGGGCTCGAGGACGTCGCCGATCCGAAACGCCTCGGATTCCTGTTCAACGCGTTGACGCGCCCCAAGCTCAGCGTCGAGGAGACGGCGGCGAGGCGGATCGAGGCTCTGGGATTCCACGCCCGCGATGTGCGGCATATCGTGCCGACGCATCTGGACCTCGATCACGCGGGCGGGTTCGGCGATTTTCCCGAAGCGAAGATCCATGTCTTCGCGCCCGAGCTGCGAGCGGCGCTCAAACCGACCAACCCGCGCGAGAGAATGCGCTATCGCCCGGCGCAGCTCGCCGGCGTTTCGAACTGGGCGCCCGTCGAGACGCAAGGCGAGCGCTGGTTCGGATTTACGGGCGTGCGGGCCTTGCCGGGATCGCGCGACGACGTGCTGTTGATCCCCCTGCCCGGCCACACCAGCGGCCATTGCGGCGTCGCCGTCAATGCGGGCGACGGTTGGCTGCTGCACTGCGGGGACGCCTATTTCCACGCCTCCGAGGTTGCGCCCGAGGGCGGCGCGACCCCGATCGGCTTGCGCGCTTACGGCGCCCTCATGAGCGTCGAGGGCGACAAGCGGCGCGCCAATCGCGACCGACTGCGCGCCCTCGCGCGCGACCACGCGGGCGAGGTGAAGCTGATGTGTTCGCACGACCCGGCCGAATTGGCCGCTTATCGAAGCTGAACGGAACCAGAGCCGGCTGAGGCGGTTCGACAAGACGTGAGCGCGAGGGTGAGCGGACTTCGCGTCACTCCAACTCGAGGCGCTTCTTCCTTCGGATGAACGGCGAGTAGGCCGGCGCGCCTGGAACGATGCGGCCGTCCTCGCCCCACTCCGCCATGCGGTTGAACGGGATTTTGGCGCGCTCGCCGACGCGCGGCAGCGCGGCGCGGAATTCGTCGACGATTCCCTTGAGCCGCGCCTCGATGGTCGCCGGGTCGGAATAGCGCAGGCCGCCCTCGACGCCGTAGGCGACGAAGGGAGCGAGCACCTCGTAGCCGACGTAGGCGAGCGAGAAATTCACCGGCCACAGCATCAGCTCGATGTCGCCCGAGCGCCCGTCGTGCTCGTAGGTGCCGCGGCTGGTGCCGACCGTCACCGACAGCATGGCGCGCTTGCCGACGAAGCGGCCGTTCTCGAATCGTTTCCTGCTCGTATAGGCCGCGCCGTAGGCGAGCGCGCGGTCGAACCAGCCTTTCATCATCGCCGGCGGCATATGCCACCACATCGGATATTGCAGGACCAATAGGTCCGCCCGATCCATCGACGCCAGCTCGTCGCTCACCGCCTTCGGCAGCGTCCCGGCCTCGCTGGCGCGCCGCTGCTCGGCCTGCGCGTCGAAGCGGGCGGCATCGGCGCGATCCCGATAATGCTCGGGGCGTTCGCAGGGGTCGAAGCCCATGGCGTAGAGGTCCGAGGTCGAGACGGTCCAGCCTTCGGCTTCGAGCGCCGCCGCTCCCGAGCGGACGAGGTGGGCGTTGAAAGACTGCGCTTCGGGGTGCGCGAGGACGAAGTGAGCGTGCATTAGGGGGCCTCGACGTTCGAGAGGGATGTCCAGAGCGGTGGCGGCGGCGGAAGCCGCGCGTTCAGCGCTTCTGCCAGAAGCTCAGGGCCATCGACCCGACGATCGGATTCGCCGCGCGAACGGCGGGATCGTCGGACGCGATCAGCGCGTCCGCGGCGGCGGCCCCCTCCACGTCGCCCGCGTTGAATACGATTTCCAGCACGCAGTTGCGCATCGCCGTGGCGAGCGCGCCGCCGCGCCAGTCCATCACCTGACCGCTCCCCTCGCTTTGCGCGAAGCCCATGATGGCGAAGGGCCTGCCGTTGGCCGCCTCGACTTCGGCGATCGTCGATCCCAGGCGAACCCCCAGCGGCCCGCGCCAATCCGTACGGTTCGAATTGCTGTAGGCGACCATCATCTGGTTGGGTCCCTTGCGCGCGCCGTCGACGTCGTCGCCCCAGGTGATTTTGACGTCGTCCCCAGGCTTGTTGGCGAATAGCAGCGTCTCCTTGTAGGGGTGGCCATCCGCGTCGTCGGTAAGCCTCACCTCTGTGACATTGGCGGCGCCCAGCGCCGCGGTCAGTTTCTTGCGCGACGCATCCTTGGTCAAAGGCCCCGCGTCGCACGTGAAGGCCCAGGAGTTTGCGCCGGCCGCGCCCGGGCCGGCCGCCGCGGCGCCGGCGCTACTGACGGCGAGGACGACGGCGGCGCACGCGACGAGAAGACGATGCATCGGAATTGCCCGCCGATCGCAATAAAGCGAGCGGAATAGCCTTACGGCGCGGAGGCGGCGCCGTTCAAGCAATGCGTGGTCGCAGGCGACGGCGCAGAAGCGATCCGGCGCGCCTAATCCGCGTCCGCCTTCCCCCTCAGCGCCTTGATCGCCCCGCGCCGCCCCTTCTCGTCGAGGCGGCGCGTCTTGGAGGCGAGCGTCGGGCGGGTCGGACGGCGCGGCTTTTCCCGCTGCTGCGCCTTGGCGATGAGCGCCGCAAGCCGCTCGCGCGCGTCCTCGCGATTGCGCGGCTGGCTGGAAAAGCGCTGGGCGAAAATGACGATGACGCCGTCCTGCGTGGCGCGCGCGCCGGCGAGCTTGATCAGCTTCGTCGCGACGTCGTCGGGCAGGCTCGGCGAACGGCGCGCGTCGAAGCGCAATTCGACCGCGCTCGCCACCTTGTTGACGTTCTGCCCGCCGGGGCCGGAGGCGCGCACGAAGTTTTCGACGATCTCGCTCTCGTCGACGAGGAGGGCGCCGGCTTTCATCGAGCAGCTTCCACGAATTAGGCCGCGACGACGAGTACGCGCCCGGTGTCGCGGGAGCGCGGTTTCTTCTTGATGGTGATTTCGATGTCGCGATCGAGGGCCGTCAGAAAGGTCATCAACCGTTCCACCGAGAACCCCTCGAGCTTGTAATGCGCCAGCGCCGAGATTTTGGGCTGGCCGACGCCGAGGCGCGCCGCCGCATCCGTCTGGCTCAAACGTTTGGACGCGACAATCGTATTGATCGCATGGGCCAGGCGAAGTTTGGTCTGCCGTTCTTCGGCGTCGGCATAACCGAGATCGGCAAAAACATTGCCGGTTCCGCGCGTGATCGTCTCGCCTGGGTCGGCGGAACTCGTCTTACGTCGATTTGCCATAACGGGCCTCGTAGTCCTGGTGGGCAGCCTTCAAGCGTCGTTCGATGAGGTCGACGTCGAGTTGCGCAGTTCTCGTTCCGCTCGGCGACTTCTTCTGAAAGGCATGCAGGACATAGACGACTTCCTTGAAGCGCACGGCATACACGGCGCGATAAGTGTCGCGGTCGTGATCCTCGACGATCTCGAAAACGCCGGGTCCCCGACCCTTCCATGGTTTCGCCGCGGGGTGCTTGCCGCCGAATTGCGCCAGACCGAGCGCCGCCCCCATTTCGTCTTTCACCGGTTCGGGAAAGTCGAGGAAGTCCTTCTTCGACGACCCGACCCAGTCCAGCGGCTTTTCGCCTCTCGTAAGGGGGCGCGCCATGCGGCCTTATCCCATAATTGGGATAAAGCGTCAAGCGATCGCGCGCCTCGACGCGCAACTCGGCCGCGCTCGCCACCTCGTTGACGTTCTGGCCGCCGGCCCTAAGGCGCGGACGAAATTCTCGACGATCTCGCTCTCGTCGATGAGGGGGGCGCCGGCTTTCATTGGGCCTTCTCCCGTCCTCGACCCGCGTTCATTTCCCTGACCGAATTCTTGAAGCCTCGCCCCTCAACGGACAGCGGCGCGCTCCAAGGCCGCGGCGACCCACTTGTTGAGACTGAGCCCGGAGCGCTTGGCGGCGCTGATCAGCGATCGATGAAGCAGCGGTTCGACGCGGACGATGAACTGGCCGGAATACGGCTTTTCCGGCTCCTCTCCTCGCTCCTTGCAGAAGGCTAGATAATCATCGACGGACTCGGCGAACGCCTGTTTCAGTTCGGCGACCGACCGCCCTTGAAAGGTGATCACGTCGCGAAGATTGAGAACTTCGCCGTGAAACAGCTCGGCGTCTTCGTCGTATTCGATGACGGCTTCGTAGCCTTTGTAATTCATCGTGTTCATAATGTTATCTCCGCCTCGACCAGGAAACGGCGCGCCGATTTCACGGCCCCCTTGTCCGTCTCCTTGTGGGGATGCGGGCGATGGAACACCGCGCGCACCCCGTTCAGCGCCACCCTCACGCGCGACCCATTGCCTTCGCCGAGCTCGGCGCCGCAGGCGAGAAACAACGCCTCGATCTCGCGCCAAGGAATACTGGCGCGAACCGGATCGGCGAAGATGGCCTCGAGCGTCGCGCGATGCTTTCCGCTCAGTTCCATATGATATCACTTATTAGTATCATTTCAAGGCCACGCCATTTATCGGCGCCGCCGCAGGCGCGGGCGCCCCTACCGCCACTCCCTGACGTCGACGAACCGTCCCGCGATCGCCGCCGCCGCCGCCATCGCCGGCGAGACGAGATGGGTGCGGCCCTTGTAGCCCTGGCGTCCCTCGAAATTGCGGTTCGAGGTCGAGGCGCAGCGCTCGCCTGGGGCGAGCTTGTCGGGGTTCATCGCCAGGCACATCGAACAGCCGGGCTCGCGCCATTCGAAGCCCGCCGCCTTGAAGATCTTGTCGAGCCCCTCGGCCTCGGCCTGCGCCTTGACCAGCCCCGAGCCTGGGACGACCATCGCGTGGACGCGCGCGGAAACCCTATGGCCTTCGACGATCTTGGCCGCGGCGCGCAAATCCTCGATGCGGCCGTTGGTGCAGGAGCCAATGAAGGCGCGGTCGATGGCGATGTCAGTGATCTTCTCGCCGCCCTGCAGGCCCATGTATTCCAGGGCGCGCTTGATCGATGCGCGCTTCGCTTCGCTGGCGCCGTCTTCGACGCGCGGCACCAAGCCGCTGATCGCGACGACGTCCTGCGGGCTGGTGCCCCAGGAGACGATCGGCGGCAGCGCGTCGGCGTCGAGGCGCACCTCGGCGTCGAAATGCGCGCCTTCGTCGGTGAGCAGCGTCTCCCAGTAGGCGCGCGCCTGATCCCACAGCTTGCCCTTGGGCGACTTCGGCCGGTCCTTGAGATAGGCGTAGGTCTTCTCGTCCGGCGCGACCATGCCGGCGCGCGCGCCGCCCTCGATCGACATGTTGCACACCGTCATGCGCCCTTCCATCGACAGCGCGCGGATCGCCTCGCCGGTGTATTCGATGACGTGGCCGGTGCCGCCCGCCGTGCCGATCTCGCCGATGATGGCGAGGATGATGTCCTTGGCGCCGACGCCGTCCTTCAGCGCGCCGTCGACGGTGACGCGCATGTTCTTGGCCTTGGACTGGATCAGCGTCTGCGTCGCCAGCACATGCTCGACTTCGCTCGTGCCGATGCCGTGGGCGAGCGCGCCGAAGGCGCCGTGCGTCGAAGTGTGGCTGTCGCCGCAGACGATCGTCGTGCCCGGCAGGGTGAAGCCCTGCTCCGGCCCGATAATATGGACGACGCCCTGACGCGGATCGAATTCGTTGTAATACTCGATGCCGAATTCGCGCGCGTTCTCCGCGAGCTGCTCCACCTGCAAGCGGCTCTCGGGATCGGCGATGCCGTGGCTGCGGTCGGTGGTCTGGATGTTGTGGTCGACGACGGCGAGGGTCTTTTCCGGCGCGCGCACCTTGCGGCCGCTGAGGCGCAGCCCCTCGAACGCCTGCGGGCTCGTCACTTCGTGCACGAGGTGACGGTCGATGTAGATGAGCGACGAGCCTTCGGCCTGCGTCTCGATGACATGGTCGTCCCAGATCTTGTCGTAAAGCGTGCGCGGCTTGCCCATGAACTGCTCCGGCGCCGTTCGAGGCGCGTAAGGGATGGCTTCGAGCGGCCTTCTAAGCCGAATGCGGCGAAGAAAAAAGAGGGAGCGCGGAATGGCCGATCCCGGACGGACGAAGCGCGTCGCCGCTATCGCTTCGGCGCCGTGAATCGACCAAGGTCCGGCGCGCCCTTCGGCGGCGTCAGGATCGCCTGCTTGAACGCCTCGGCGCTCTCTTTCGGCAGGACGCCGTCGAGAATGAGATGCGAAAGGCCGTGGACCAGCGACCAGGCGGCGATCGCGGCGGCGTCGACGCCCTCGCCTTGGCCTTCTCCCGCCGCAGCGCGGGACGCTACGCCGCGGCGCAGCAGCGCGAGCGCGTCGTCCGACGCCGCGACCAATTCCGGATAAAGCTCGCGCTTGGCCATCAGCGGCGAGAACATCAGGCGGAACATGCCCGGCCGCGCCAGCGCGAAATCGACGTAGGCCGCGCCCATCGCCGACAGGGGATCGCCCTCGCGCCCGGCCGCGGCCAGCGCCGCGCCGAATTCGCGGAAGCCCTCGGCGGCGACCGCGGCGAGCAGATCGTCCTTGTCGCGAAAATGGCGGTAGGTCGCGGTCGGCGAGACGCCGACGCGGCGCGCCGCTTCGCGCAGGCCCACCGCGTTGGCGCCGCCCTCGTCGAGCAGCGCGCGCGCCGCCGCGATCAGCGCGGGGCGGAGATTGCCATGATGATAAGTCGTTCGCTCGGATGTTGACATGAATCACATTATGGCGTAGTTTACATCGTAAACATAGCCCTGGCAATGCCCTTGTCCCGCCTGTGGAGAACGCCGTGAAGACCTTCGTCATCGCCAATCTCTGTCTTGCCCCGCTGATCGTCTTTTGGCTCTTGCTGGGCTTTGCGACGCCCGGGGCGGCGGTCGCCGTCGGCCTCGCCGCCTCGCTCGCGTTCGCCGTCTGGCGCCTCGGCCGGCGCGAGTTCTTCATCCTGGAAGTCGGCAGCGTGGCGATCTTCCTCGTCATGGGCGCCTTGGCCCTCGCGGCGCCGGCCTTCTTCGCCGGCGCGGCGCTGTGGCTGTCCTTCGCCGGCCTCGGCCTCACCGCGCTCGTAAGCGTCGCTATTCGACGGCCCTGGACGTCAGACTATTCGCGCGCCGCCTTCGCCGCCGAATCGGAAAGCCCGCTCTTCGAAGTCGTCAACATGCTGATTTCCGGCTTTTGGGGCGTCCTGTTCTTGGTCGACGCGCTGGTCCTCGCCCTGCACGCCGGCGCGCTCGCGACGACCGCGCTGTTCGCCTTCGGGGCCGTCGTCTCGATCTTCGGCCCGAAAGTCTTCATCCGCGCGATCGTTCAGCACAAGATCGATACGGCCGAAGGCTATCACTGGCCGGCGCCCGCGTTCGGCGCGGCCGGAGCCGAGGGCGCGTTCGATGTGGCGGTCGTCGGCGCGGGGATCGGCGGCCTCACCGCGGCGTCGCTGCTCGCCGACGCAGGGCTGAAGGTCGCGGTCTTCGACGCCCATGTCGTGGCGGGCGGCTATTGCCACACCTTCCTGCGCAAGGTGCGCTACAACGGGCAAGCCTGCCTCTACCGCTTCGACGCCGGACCGCATGATTTCTCCGGGCTCTCTCCCGGCGGCGCGCTGTCTTCGACCTTGCAACGGCTCGGCGTCGCCGAAAGCCTGGATTGGCGCCGCCTCGACCATAGCTATCGCCTGCCCGGTGTCGCCGTCGATGTGCCGCGCGACTGGCGCGAATACGTCGCCTTGCTCGGGCGTCGGTTCCCCGCCGACGCCGCCGGCTTCGAGACGCTGTTCGCGGAAATCCGCGCGATCTTCGACGGCATGCAGGCGACCGGCCGCGACCGTGGCGGCATTCCCGGACGGCCGCGCGACATCGACGCGCTGCTGGCTTTTCCGCGCGAGCATCCGCTGGCCGTGCGCTGGATGGACCGGCCGTTCGACGAATTGCTCGCCCAGCACATCCGCGCTCCCGAAGCGCGCAGCGTCATCCGCGCGCTGACCGGCTACATCAGCGACGGACGGGAGAGCTTGACCTGCGCGCAGATGGTTCCGCTGTTCGGCTATTACTTTCACGGCGGCTATTATCCCGTCGGCGGCTCCGGCCGGCTCGCCGACGCGCTGGCCGAGGCGATCGAGGCGCGCGGCGGCGTGGTGCGCCTAAAGACGCGCGTCGACCGCATCCTCGTCGAGCAAGGCCGCGCCGCCGGACTGCAACTCGCCGACGGAACGCGCGTCGCGGCGCGCGCCGTCGTCGCCAACGCCGATCTGAAGCGCACGTTCCTCGAACTCGTCGATCCCGAGCGGCTGCCGAAGGATTTTGTCGCGCGCGTCGACGCGGCGGAGCCCGCGCCATCCGCTTTCATGGTCCATCTCGGGGTCGATTATGTTCCCGAGGGACGGCCGGCGATCCACGTGCACGGCGAGAATTCGGTCGGAATCGAAGTTCTCTCTCATGTCGATCCCAGCGCCGCGCCGGCGGGCCATTCGACCATCGGCTTGATCAAGCTTCTCACCCACGAGGAGGCGCGCGAATGGTTCCCCGCCGAGGGCGGCGACGACTGGAAGGCGTGGCGCTCTTCGAGCGAGTACGAGCGGCGCAAACGCGCGCTCGGCGATTCGCTGGTCGCCGCGGCCGAGGCGGCCCTGCCCGGCCTCGGCGACCATATCGTTTATCGCTCCGAAGCGAGCCCCGTGACTTACGCGCGCTACGATCTGGCCAGCGCCGGATCGATCTACGGCGTGGCGGGGTCAGGCCGCCTGCGCGGCGCCAAGAGCCCGATTCCCGGCCTCGTCGTCGCCGGCGCGGCGACCCATGGTCCCGGCGTCGAAGCCGTCGTCATTTCCGGCGCGTGCGCCGCGGAGGCGCTAGTCCCCGGCCTGCTGTCGCGGCCCGTCGCGAGCAAGGCGAACGAAGCGGCGCAAGCGCAGGTCGCGACGAAGGCGGCTTGAGAGGGCGCCCTTCCCCCCTTGCGGGGGAAGGTGTCACGCGGAGCGTGACGGATGAGGGGTCGCGCCGCAAGGCGCGTTGCTTTGGCGTGAGCCGGAACTCACTCGTCTACACTGCATCAAATGTCTTGGATCGCGGCTGACCTTGCAGGCGCGCCTTGCGGCGCGACCCCTCATCCGTCGTCGCTAACGCGACGACACCTTCCCCCGCAAGGGGGGGAAGGGCGCTGGACAGCCTTCACTTCGCGCCTGGCTTGATGATGTCGCGCAGATCCCACTTGTCGTCGCCCTGGCCGGCGATGTCGTCGATCTTCCAGGCGCCGTCCTCCTTGGCGAAGACGTAGCGCACGACGTGCTTGACCTCGCCGCTGTAGAACGTCGCCTCGACGACGCTGTCGCTCTGCGGCGCGATCGACAGCCGCTGGACCATCGGGTCCTGCGAATCGGTGACCGGATCGAAGTCGAGGATCGGCTCATTGAGCTTCTTGGAGCGCGCGTTCATCGCCTTCAACGCGGCGCGCAGCGACTTGGTGAAGAAGGCCGACACACGCTTGTCGTCGATCGAGCCGCTCTGGTAGTCGCCCTTCGGGCCGGCGTAGAGCCGATAGATCGACATGACGACGTCGACGGGCGCCGGCTCCGCGGCCAGCGCCGAAGGCGCAAACAGGCTCGCGCCCGCCAAAATGAGAAAAGTCCGCCGCTTCATTTCGCCCCCCAGCGCGCCCAGTTGGTTCCTCCTGCGCGCGAGTAAGGGTTCGCGAACGGCGAAGTCAAGCGCGCTTCGCCGTCGCGGCCGCGAACTATCGCCGGGCTATTTCCGATCTCGACCGCTTCGGGGAAGTTCGCTAATCCTATCCGCGGCCGGCGGCGAACGACGCGGCCGCGTCGCCGCGTTGCGCATTCCGGGGGGAAACGATGAAATATCTCTTGCTGCTGGTCCCTTGCGTGATCGCGCTATGGGCGCCGCTCTACAACTTCACCAGCCCCGAGCTCGCCGGCATTCCCTTCTTCTACTGGTTCCAACTGCTGCTCATCGCGGTCTCCGCCCTGACGATCTACCTCGCCGATCGCGTCGGGAGGGCTTGAGCGTGTTCGAGCGTCTCAACGTCGTCGCGACGATCGTCTTCGTCTTCTTTTTCGCGCTGGTCACCGTGCTCGGCTTTCTCGCCTCGCGCTGGAAGGCGGCCGACCTCGGCCATATCAACGAATGGGGCCTGGGCGGGCGACGCTTCGGCGCCTGGATCACCTGGTTCCTGCTCGGCGGCGACCTCTACACCGCCTATACCGTGATCGCCATTCCCGCCCTCGTCTACGGCGTCGGCGCCTTCGGCTTTTTCGCGGTTCCCTACACGATCATCATCTATCCCTTCCTCTATCTCGCGCTGCCGCGTCTGTGGGCGGTGTCGCACAAGCACGGCTACATGACGGCCGGCGATTTCGTGCTCGGCCGCTACGGCAACGGCTGGCTCGAGCTAGCGGTGGCGCTGACCGGCATCCTCGCCACCATGCCCTACATCGCCTTGCAGCTCGTCGGCCTGGAGAAGGTGATCCTCGCGCTCGGCTTTTCCGGCCAAGGCATGATGCAGCACGCGCCGATCACCATCGCCTTCGTGGTTCTCGCGCTCTACACCTATAAGAGCGGATTGCGCGCGCCGGCGATGATCGCCTTCGTCAAGGACGCGATGATCTACGTCTTCATCATCGCGGCGATCGTCATCATCCCCTACCAGCTCGGCGGGTTCGGCGCGATCTTCGCGGCTGCCGACAAGGCCTTCGCGGCCAAGGTCGCCGCGCACGCCGTGCCCGCGGCCGGCTTGACGCTGGCGCCGGCGCAAGTCGGGCCCTACATCACCCTGGCGATCGGTTCGGCGATGGCGCTGTTCATGTATCCGCACGCGCTGACCGGAACGCTGTCGGCTTCGAGCGGCCGGGCGATTCGCTTCAATACGATGACGCTGCCCGCCTATTCGTTCGTGCTCGGCCTCATCGCGCTGCTGGGGCTTATGGCGCTCGCGGCCGGCGTCAAGGTCGGCACGCCGCAGGACGCGGTGCCGCAGCTCGTGCTGTGGGCGTTCCCCGATTGGTTCGCCGGCTTCTGCTTCGCCGCGATCGCGCTCGGCGCGCTCGTGCCGGCGGCGGTGATGTCGATCGGCGCCGCCAACACCTTCACGCGCAATATCTGGAAACCCTTCATCCACCCCGCGATGACGCCGCACGAGGAATCGGTGCTCGCCAAGATCGTCTCGCTGATCGTCAAGGTCGGCGCGCTGTTCGTCATCTTCTTCATGCCGACCAACTTCGCGGTCGATCTGCAACTGCTCGGCGGCGTGTGGATGGCGCAAATCTTCCCGGCGATGATCTTCGGCCTCTACAGCCGCTGGTTCAGCGGCTGGGCGCTGCTGGTCGGCTGGGCGGCGGGCATGATCGTCGGCACGTCGCTGTCCTGGACCGAAAAGGCCTGGGTCCCCGTGCACGCGCTGAAGTGGGACCTCCCGCTGATCGGCCATCTCGACTTCGGCTTCGCCGCCTACAACGGCCTGACCGCGGTCGTCCTCAACATCGTCGTGGCGACGATCCTGTCGCTGGTCCTGCGCTCGAAGGCGCCGGACGAAACGGCGGCGGTCGACTACGAGGACAGCGTCGCGGCGTGAGCGCGCCGAGGCGCGCGAGGGCGCGGCGCGGCTAGGACTTGCTGCGCCGCTCGCGGATCATGAAGTTGTCGAAGGAATATTCGGCCACCTGCCACCACAGATACTGGTCGGCGCGGAAGGCCATGTAGGAATCGGCGATCTTCTTGAACTTGGGATCGTCGGCGCTGAGTTGCGCGTAGAGATCGTTGGCGGTCTTGTAGCAGGCCTCGAGCGTGTCCTGCGGAAACAGGCGCAGCTGCGCGCCGCCGATGACGAGGCGCTTCAGCGCGCCGGGATTGGCGGCGTCGTACTTGGCCAGGACCGAGGCGTTGGCGATCGAGGCCGCCGCCCGCAGCGCCGCCTGATAGGGCTTGGGCAGCGCGTCGAACTTGTCCCTGGCGACGACGAGGTGAAGCTGCATGCCGCCCTTCCACCAGCCGGGGTAATAGTAATTGGGCGCGACCTTCGAAATGGCCTGCCGGGGCGCGTCCTTGGCCGCGTCTTTGGGCTCGCCGAATTTCTCGTCGTCGTAGGGGCCGACCCATTCGAAGGCGTCGAGCGAGCCCGATTGCAGCGCGTCGTAGACGGCGTCCTTGGGCATCGACACCGGTTCGGCGCCGAGCGTCTGGAACACCTTGCCGGCGAAGCCGCCGATGCGCATCTTGAGGCCGGTAAAATCGCCGGGGCCGTGGATCTCCTTGCGGAACCAGCCCGCCATCTGCCCGCCGGTGTTGCCGGCGGGAAGCGCGAAGACCTTGCGCTCGGCGAGAAACTCGTCGATGAGGTCGCCGCCGCCGCCTTCCTGCAGCCAGGCGGCGTGCTGGCGCGCGTTCATGCCGAACGGCGTCGAAGAGCCGAAAATGAAGCTCGGATCCTTGTTCCAGTAATAGGCGAGCGACGTATGGCCGCATTCGGCCTTGCCGTCGGCGACGGCGTCGAGCGCTTCCAGCGCCGGCGCGATTTCGCCGGCCGGCGCGATATTAAGCGTGAAGTGGCCGTCGGTGAGATCTAAGAGCGCGCGCGCCAGCGTTTCGCCGCCGCCGTAGATGAGGTCGAGCTGAGGCTGGAAACTCGACGTCATCCGCCATTGCACGTCGGGCGCGGCATCGGCGAGGGCCGGCCTCGCCAGCCCTGCGCCGGCCGCCGCGACGCCGAGCCCCGTGATGAATTGCCGACGTCCAGCCGCCATCTCGCCATCCTCCAGACCGCCTTAAGCCCCGATACGGCGCGTCGCGCCGGTTTAATCGCCGAGGAACTTCGGGCTATAACACAGTTGCGTGCGAAATTGCGGCGCCAACGCGGTTTCGGCGCGACCTTCACAAGGGTTTGAGGCGTGGGTCCGATCGCACTCGAGTCAATCGCCGGCGTCGTGCTCGCGGGCGGGCGCTCGACGCGCATGGGCGCGGAGAAGGCGCTGCTCGCGCTCGCCGGCCGCCCGCTCATCGCCCATGTCGTCGAGCGCCTGCGCCCGCAGGTGGCCGAGCTCTTCGTCAACGCCAACGGCGAGGCGACGCGATTCGACAGCCTCGATTGCGACGTCGTCGCCGACGCGGCCGGAACCGACCTCGCCGGGCCGCTGCGCGGCGTCGCCGCCGCCCTCGCTCACGCCCGGCGGCGAGGCTTTTTTCTTCTCGCCACCGCGCCCTGCGACGCGCCGTTTCTGCCGCTGGACCTGGTGGCGCGCCTCGCGGCGGCGATGGCCGCGAGCGGCGCTCGGATCGCGGTCGCTCAGAGCCCGCGCGGCCTCGAGCCGATGTTCGCGTTGTGGCGCGAGCGCGCGGCGAGCGAAATCGAGGCGGAGTTCGCACGCGGCGAGGCGAGCCCGCGAGCCGTCATGGCGCGTCTCGGCGCGGTCCGGGTCCCCTTCGCGCCGGGCGAAGGCGACGACCCCTTCGCCAACTTCAACACGCCCGAAGATTTCGCTGCGGCCCAGGCGCGGCTGAGATGAACGGGATTGCCGGGCGGGTCTGGCTAAAATGAATTGGCGGCGGGGAGGTCTCTCGGCGTCGGCGCCGCGTCGCGCACCGCCTGCGCCATGATCGCGGTGAGACGTTCCGTCACCGGGCCTTGATCGCCTTCGGCGCGGTGAAGCACGACGCCGAGCCGGCGTCCCGTTCTTGAGACGCCGCACGTGGACGAGCCCGCGTTCCCGATCGACTTGATCCCAGCGGAGCGCGCACAGCTCCGACGCGCGCAGCGCGTGTCGATACGCAATGAGGGTTTACGGGGACAGGATACGAATTGCCGAATTTCGCGGCCCGCAGCCGACGCCGGACTTTCTCGATCGGAGCCGCCCCGCCCCTCGACGGCGCTCTCTGCCGAAGTTGCACGGCGCCGG
>JBEKLU010000114.1:0-17165 GCA_050010035.1 Roseiarcus sp. | reverse complement strand
ACGGCTCGCCAGAGATAGCAGAGCTTGCCATTGACCTTCACGAAAACCTCATCCAAATGCCAGCGCCACTGAGGATAGCCGCGCAGATGCGCTACCCGCTTCTTACGGATCTCGGCAGCGAACATCGGGCCAAACCGGTTCCACCAAAACCGGATTGTCTCGTGGCTGATGTCGATCCCGCGCTCGGACAGAAGATCCTCGACGTTGCGCAGCGACAGCGGGTACTTCACATACATCATCACCGCCAGGCGGATTATCTCTGGCGAGCTGTTGAAATATCGGAAGGGGTTGCTCATCACCGGAACCTACTCCAAACCAAAGGCCGTCCCAAATCATTAGTCTGACAATGCCGCGGGAAGCGCCCGCAGCCGGACGGCGCCATAACCAAGTTCCACCGCAACCGACATGACGTCGGCGGGCGACATCGGCGTTGCCGTACGTAAGATAGCGAGATGAGAGGTGGCATCGGAACAGCTCGGCCAGCCTTCAGCGCCGGAATGGCGATAGGCAGCAAATCCTGGCCTAACGCAACTAATCGGCATAGACGCTTTCACCGACGGCGCCCTTGAGGTCGAAGACGATGACCCGCTTGGCGTGCCTGCTGATTTGGCCCGCCAGGATTTGATGATCTGGGTGGGCAAGATACGCGTCGCGGACTTGGGCATCGCGGAACGTGATCACGAGCGCGTAGTCGAAACCATGCTCTAGCCCTTCGGGGCTAACGCTCCCGCCTTCCTCGACGCGCTCGATGCCAGGTATCGTCGAAGCAAGGCTTCGAGCGGTTCTACGGACGAGGTTTCGTTCTTCTTCGGATATACCGGCGCTCAATTCGATGAGGACGATGTGGACGATCACGGTCATACGATTGCGCCGTTGTGAGCATTGATGTCGCGTTGGGCCGCGTCGAGCAAGCGCTGCAACCTTAGCCCGTAGGATACGTCGAACGGATGCGGCCGTCCTGACCGGACGGCGTGACCAAACTCTGCTCGCAAGGTCGAGAACGCTTCCGCTTCACCAAGAGGCCTTGTCCCCGATAGCAGCGCTTCGCCGAACACGTCGCCCATAGCGTTGGTGACGTTAAGCGAGAGAGTGGTTTCCGCGTTGAAGACCTCGACTTCGACGCGCAGCGGGTCTGTGGCTGTGTGAGAGCAGAGCGAGACCTGCGATATGGCGCCGTTTTCGTGCTCGAGGGTCACGGCCGTCCATTCTCCACGCCCGTGGATGGCGTGCACGGCGCCGACCGGTCCGATCGACGCTTCAAGCAAATCGATGGCGTGGGGTCCGATGTCGAGCAGTGAGCCGCTAGCTAGCCTCCACTCGGAGGCGAACGGACCACCGAGGTAGGCGTTGGTGAGGAAGAGGGCGCGTCCCCCACGGAGGTCCAGCCGCGACGCCTGGTCGATGAATGCGCGCACTCCGGCCGCGAACCGGTAGGTGAGGGTCACAATCGACACCACGCCGGCCGCGCCAATCGCGTCGGCGAGACGCTCCGCGTTAGCGAGCGTGTCGGCGACCGGCTTTTCCAGCAGAACGGCTTTGCCACTTCGTGCCGCTTTGGCGGCGAGCGTCGCTTGAACGGCCGGTGGAACCGAGAAAGCTACAGCTTCGCTTGAGGCGAGAAGTTCGTCGTAGCTTTCGAATACGGGGACACTCCACTTGGCCGCGAGATCGCGGGCAGCCTCCGGTCGGCGCGTCCAGATGCCGCTGAGTTGAGTTTCCGGTCCGGCGGCGAGCATCGGCGCATGTACCAAGTGGGCCCAGGGTCCTGCTCCGACGAGGCCTACGCGCACGGGCCTCATGAGCGATGCTCGACTTCACTTGAATCGCGCCCCTCGGTGGATTGGCTTTCTCCCGCGCCGTTCACATTCGATTCGGTGCCGGTAATGGCGGCGAGAAGTGTTGCGCGGTTGTAGTCCCCTGAGGGTCGCGCGGGTGTCGCGACTCCGTTTCTCATCAGGATGATGGTGTCAGAGAGCCGCAGCAGCTCGGTAAGGACGTCGGAAATCAGCAAGACCGCGACACCGTTACTCGTGAGGGCGTCGACTTGGTCATAGAGCTCCACGGTTGCGCCGACATCAACGCCGGCTGTGGGCTGATCGAGGATCAGGATCTCGGCATGCGCCGCCGTGGCTCGAGCGAACAAGGCTTTCTGTTGATTTCCGCCGCTCAGCGAGTTGATCTCGCGTGACGAGTCCGAAGGACGTACCGCGAAGCGGTGCATCATTTCGTCGATAAGCCGCTCTCGTAGTTTGGTGCGAATAATGCCGCCACGACCGACAACGTTCCGCAAGGCGCTGATTGCCAGATTCTCCCCCACGGGGCGGACGCCGAGGATGCCCTGAGTTTTCCGGTTCGCCGGCAACATGAGTATCCCAGCTGCGAGAGCCTGGTTGGGATCTCTTGGCAGTCCCGTAAACCGGCGTGTCCGGATCTGACCGCGTCGCTTCGCTCGATCCTTGCCGACGATCGCGTTCGCGAGGGCAGTGCGCCCGGACCCTTGCAGGCCCGCCAAGCCTATCACCTCTCCTCGATGCAGACGGAAGGTGATCGGCTCGACGACGCCGTCGACGGCGAGTTGGTCGACCACGAGCGCTTCCTCAGGTTTCCCACCTCCATCGGCAAGCCTGCTTCGGGTGTCCATTTCGATCTCGCGGAACTTCTCTCCCACCATGAGGTGGGAGAGCCGAGTCAAATCTAGCCGGTCGAGCGGTTCGCATGCGACCCGGCGTCCGTCTCGCAGTACCGTCGCCTTCGAAGCGACGGAGAAAATTTCCTCCAAGAAATGGGAAATGTAGACGATGCCGACGCCTCGAGCTGAAAGGCGTCGGATGATCTCAAACAGTCGACCACGCTCGTTTGATGACAAGCGAGCGGTGGGTTCGTCCATGACCAGAACCCTTGCTTGACGGGCGACCGCTTTCACAATCTCGGTCAGTTGCTGATCGGCGACGCTGATTTCGGCAACGGGGGTGTCCATGGGTAGATCGATACCCAGCGCCTTCGCCTCTTCTGCTGACTGCCGGCTTATGTTCCGGTGGCTAATCATTCCTACAGCCCCGAGCGATGGCTCCCGACCGAGCGCGATGTTCTCCGCGACTGTGAGGTCAGGCGCCAGAGCGAACTCTTGATAGATAACGGCTATTCCCTGGTCGAGCGCGCCCCGGGGCGAGCGCATCGCGACAAGACGTCCATCGAGTTCAATGGTGCCGCCGTGGTCGGGATACAGGCCGGCCAAAATCTTCATTAGAGTCGACTTGCCCGCCCCATTCTCTCCGACCAGCGCGTGTACCTCGCCAGCGCGCAGCCGGAAATCGATGCCGTGCAACACCCGACCGCTAGCGAAGTCCTTGGTGATGCCACGCATGTCCAGCAGCACCGGCAGCGTCGTCTGATCGACCGTTTCGACACGTGGTCGACCAGACGCGGCGCGGACTTTCGAAGACATGTTATGTGGTTCCATAATCTTCGCGTCTCTACAGTGGGTATCAGTCTCAGTAGGGCTTGACCGTATCGATGTTGGTCGAATCGATAACCAGGTTGCCGCTGTAGTCGCGAGGTCGGGGCACTTTGTCCTTATTGCCACGCACCCAGTTCACGGCGTTCTCGACGGACTTGTATCCTTGCTCCTTCGGATCTTGCCAAACCGCCGCGGCGACATACCCGTCGCGGATGGCTGCGGCGACAGCTTTGGGTACGTCGCCGAGGATCCACTTGACATCATCGCGCCCGTTCTGATGAGCCCACCGCGCCGGTGCGACGCCTTCCGGTCCTTCGTCGATGATTGCGTCGATCTTGCCCGGTCCATACTTATTCAGGAAGTCCTGCCCGACGCTCAACGCTTGAGCGTTGTCCCAATTGGCGGTCTGATCTGCGAGGATGGTTACGCCTGGGCATTTCTCGGCGAATTCCGCTTCAATGCCGGCCTTCCGGTCGAATTGAGGCGACGATCCAAGAACGCCCTCGATCACAGCGACCTTGCCATGACCTTTCAGAAGACCGCACGCTGCCTTAGCGAGGGTTCGCCCGTAGGTGACGTTGTCGGATCCGACATAGGTGACGGATTCAGCGCCGATGATAACGGTGTTGTTTGCGATGACGGGAATGCCGGCCTGGTTGGCAACTTTGATGATCGGCGCGATACCCTTCGAGTCGCTCGCGGTAACCACCATCACGTCTTTACCCTGCGAGATGAATTGTTGGATGATCGCGATTTCTTTGGAGAGATCGCTCTGGCCGTTCTGAACGTCGATCTTCGAGTTGAGATCTTTGGCGGCTTGGTTCTCGCCGTCAATCATCGGAGTGAAATATGGTATGGTGGTATCGTAAACTAGCGCACCGATCTGGAGCGTTTTGCCTCCGGCATCGCTCGTGGCGCTGGCGGCCTCCGCGCGCGCCATGCTTCCGAAGACAATCGTCGTGCAGAGCCCCATCGCACCAAGACATCGAACGCTGGAGCTACTCATAGCGTAACGGTAGATTCTGTTCATACTACGTCTCCTATCAGTTTACGTTGGTCGTTCTCAGTACACGCAGCAAGTAAGACAACGAATGGCGGGCCTATACGTAGCGTATATGTTTTGTTATGCTCATACAGCGTCTCCTATTAGTTTCCGTTGGTAACTCTCAGCGCCCACAGCAAGCAGGATGACGACTCCCGTCACCGCGGGTTGCCAATATGCTGAGACGCCATACAGATTGAGTGCATTCGCGAGCACTCCAAGCAGGAGCGTTCCGACGACTGCGGAGTGAACGCCACCCGATCCGCCACGAAGCGGAGTTCCTCCTACGACGACGGCGGCGATGGCGGTAAGGGGCCAGTCACGTCCTCCGGTTGGCTGTCCGATGCCCGTCTGACCGAGAAACATGACCCCAGCCAATCCGGCCAGTAACCCGCCCAAGACAAAACTGAATAGAACCACGCGCTCGACTGGGACACCCGCCAATCTGCTAGCTTCGCTGCTGGAGCCGACGGCGTAAACGTAATGACCAATCCTCGTCCACTTTAGAACAATGAAGGTCAGCGCCGCTACGGCGGCGAATACGATCCCTGGAATCGGAATCCCACCGATCTTACCCAGCCCAAAATCTGTGAACTCAGGTGGGATCCCAGAAACAGGGAGCGCATTCGTCGATGCGAAGATAATCCCGGACATCAGCGTGCTGCTGCCCAAGGTCGCAACGAACGGCGTGATCTTGACCTGGGAGACCAAGATGCCGTTGAACGCGCCAGCAATAAGTCCGACAGCCAACCCGCCGAGCACGCCGTATAAAATTGATCCAGTGCCTACCATAAGGGAAGCGGCCGATATCGCTGACCCGGCGCCAATGACGCCGACGGACAAGTCGAAGCCTCCGGAGATGATAATCACCACCATGCCGCAAGACACAATTCCGATGAGAGAACTCTGTTGAAGGATGTTCAGTAAGTTGTTGGGCCGCCTGAAGTCCGGGTTGGTAGCCAGGAACACGAGCAGCATGATGCAGAACGCTATAAGCATGCCGTACCGTGCGCCATAGTGCGCGAACGAACGGCGCTTGTCCTTAGGCGAGCCCGCTATGGACGCAGATTCCGGTCCGGCCACGGGCGCCTGCGCGGCTAATTCCACGAGACATTCTCCTCTCAACCTTCCGATGCAGGCGACCGCTCGGCGGCTTAACGATTTCGTTGAGGCGCCGAGCAAGCGCCATTTGGTCTCCACAGGACGGCGCCGGGTCAGTTCATCCAGCCTCCACCAGTGACGTTCAGAGATTGTCCAGTCAGGAACGACGCGTCGTCTGAACAGAGGAAACTAGCAACATTTGCAATGTCCGTCGGTTCAGTTGCGCGACCCATCGGTATTGGGTCCTGCAGGTGCCTGTATGTCTCGTCCGCGTCGGAGCCGATCAGACCGGCGCGTTCGCGTGCGATCTGCTTCATCATTTCGGTGTTCATGATGGCAGGGCAGATTGCGTTGACGGTCACCCCGGTCTTGGCAAGTTCGACGCCGAGGGCTTGTGTGTATCCGACAAGGCCGAACTTAGACGCGCAGTAGTGAGCGAGGTACGCCACGCCATACTTGCCGACATCGGAGGCTATATTGACGATCCGGCCCCAGCCCTTCGAGGTGAGTTGCGGCAACATCGCCCGGGTGCAGAGATATGCGCCCTTAAGGTTGACATCGACCACGCGGTCCCACTCGGCCTCGTCGATGTCGGTCAGCGGCCGGAGCGAGATGACGCCTGCATTGTTCACGAGAACATCGATCGCCCCCAACTCGGCGACGACTTCTGCGGCAAACACACCGACCGAGGTCGCCGATGAAACATCAAGTGCGAAGCCGACCGTGGGCACGCCGACTGCGGTCGCAATCTCTTTCGCTGCCTGCTTGGCCGAGTCTGCGCGCACGTCGCCGATGGCGATAGCGAATCCATCTTCGGCGAGACGCTGAGCGATCGCTCGGCCCGCTCCGCGTCCTCCTCCGGTAACGACGGCGACGCGTCCCTGACCATTGCGTTGTGTCACGTGTCTTACTCCCCTTCTACGTGCCTATATTTCATGTCTTTGTTGAAATGTTGCTTATTAATACTTGTGCTATTTCGCCGACACTCCGGCGTCGATTGGCCAGTTACACCCGGTCACAGTTCGGGCGGCAGGAGATGCCAGAAAAACCGCGGCGGCGGCGACATCTTCCGGCTCATTGAACGTCCCCAGGGTCCCTTTGGATATGAGTTCGTCTCTCACGACAGGGTCCGCAAGCGCTGGAGCCGCGAGTTCCGTGTTCGTGACAGCCGGAGAGAGCATGACGACCCGAACCCCGAACGCCCCAAGTTCCACGGCGGCGGCCCGAGTGAGTTGCAGAACGGCGCCCTTACTCACGGCGTAAGCGAAATAGCCTGCACGTCCGCGGACAGCGAGATCAGAACCAATATTGATCACGACGCCGGCTCGTTGCTGCGCCATTTGTCGGCCCGCAGCCTGTGTCATCAAGAAGACGCCCTTCACGTTCACGCGCATCACTCGCTCGAAGCTGTCCTCGCTGACGTCCAGGAAAGGGCCGACTTCGAGCACCGCGGCATTGTTGACGAGCACGTCAATATGGCCGAGCGCCCTGATCGTCTCGCCGACCGCCCGGTTCGCATCGTCACTGCTCCCTACGTCACCGGCGATCATGACCGTTCGGCGGCCCATTGCGGTGATGCGCTTGCTGACGGCGATAGGCAGTTGGGGCGCCATGAGCGCTAAGTCAGCGCCGGCAGCCGCGGAGGCTTCAGCGATCGCTGCCCCAATTCCACGGCTGGCGCCAGTGACGAGGACAACTTTGCCGTGCAGGGCGCCGCCGGTCGACTGTTCCTCAATCATCACGTTGCGTCCGCCGGGATCGAATCGTAGCTGCTCTGAAGTACGGGATGCGATCACCTACGTGAATGTGGAAGGTTTTCGAAACGAGGAACTCGTCCAGCCCCCCGCGGCCTTTCTCCCGACCAGTCCCGGATTCCTTGTATCCTCCGAAAGGAAGCTGCGGCGCCCCGTCGTTAGCCGTGTTGACCCACACAGTTCCGCTGCGCAACGCTCGACCGAGTCGGATCGCGCGATCAACGTTCTTAGTCCAGACACCGTTGCCGAGGCCGTACACCGTGTCATTGGCAAGTCTGATTGCATCTTCGATCGTGGAGAACCTGGTCACTACCAGTACCGGACCAAAGATTTCTTCTTGGAAAATCTTCAGCGTTGGCTTGACGTGGTCGAGGATGGTGGGAGCTACGAAAAAGCCGCCCTCGTGGCCCGGCACGTTGACCCTCGACCCTCCGGTTAAGAGCGTTGCCCCCCCTTGGAGTCCCCCATCGATGTATTCAAGCACCTTCGCCATATGCCGTGCGTTGATCATGGCGCCGATGTCCGTGGAGTCCGCGAAGACATCACCAACCTTGAGTCGAGAGGCCCGCTCGGACAGACGCTGCAAGAACTCATCGGCGATAGCGTCCTGCACCAGAAGCCGCGTCCCCGCACAGCAGGTTTCGCCTTGATTTAAGAACACCCCGAACAGCACGCCATCCAGCGCATCCTCGAGGTTCGCGTCGTCAAAGACGATCGTAGCGCCCTTCCCGCCCAGTTCAAACGACAGGCGCTTGTGGTTGGCGCTCGGCGCCGCAGCAATCTGCCGACCAATAGTGGTGGACCCCGTGAAGGAGACCATATCCACGTCGTGGTGCACAGCTAGGCGCCCACCAACGATCGAGCCTTCCCCGGTGATTACGTTCAGCACTTCTCCTGGAACCCCAGCCTCAAAGGCCAGTTTGCTCATCTCGAACGCGGTGCTTGGCGTCATTTCGGTGGGCTTCACTACGACTGCGCACCCCGCCGCGAGAGCAAATGGCACTTTTTGACTGTATATAAGTGCTGGAAAGTTCCATGGCACAATTGCAGCCACAACGCCGATCGGTTCCCGGAGAACGACACCCAGGTCGTCGCCGTTAATGTGGTCGTATGCTTCGCCGTGAATGTCGAGCGCGAGGGCGCCGGCGTATTCGGTCAAATCGGCTGCGCCCTGAATATCGCCGCGAGCCATTCGAATGGGCTTGCCTACCTCGGCTGCTTCGATCTGCGCCAGCGTCTCCTGGTTGGCTCTAAGCAATTCGGCCCATTTCAGTAGAATCCGGCCTCTCTCGGAAGCAGGCCGGGACGACCACTCCCCGCGATCGAATGCTTGCCGGGCAACAGCCACCGCACGATCGGTATCCTCGACGGTCGCCGAAGCACACGTCCCAGTTAGCAGGCCGCTTGAGGGACTGAATCTATCAATGGTCCCCCCTTCGCCGGCGGTCCACGCGCCGCCGATCAGATGGGTGTACGACCGCGACGCCGACGTTTTGAGTGCCAAAGTCACAGTGGGTCCTCCCTTAAGGAATTCCGAGGCTCTGCCCGGACTTGCATCCACGCTCGTTCTTAGATGTGGTAGCTATGCAAACTCTGACACCGATGGCTTCGACCTTCCACTTCCTAAGTCTTATGACGAGCGATACAATATGTAGGTTCGATCACTGTTTCACGGGAAAACCGCTCAAGCGACCCCCGATAACGGGACCGCCGGCCTAGTCGGAAGAGGCCTGCTCCGAATAGCTTGTAAAGGAGTGCAAAATGGCAAAGACGAGAGATTGACGCGGCGCTGAAGGCGAGATCGCTTTGGAGGCGTTATGGGCGCAGGCCCCGGTGAGCAACCAGGCGCAGCACCGCCAAGTTCATCTGAACCGCACTTACACCGTCTAAGAAGCAACTCTTGCACTATGCGGCGCAGGCGTTCGACGCCAGGATCGGGAAGGACGCCGGCTGTGCGAGAGATCGAGAGCGATTTTTCGCCAAGAGGTTCGGCGCGGACGAATGCTTTGCGTTTGCCGAGAGAAGAGCGCGTCGGACCGCCGAGGGCGGCTCGATCGCGCGCATCTTGAGGTGTCGATCCGCCGGCAATGCGAAATGTTAAACGTCGCGCGCTCGGGTGCCTATCGCAAACTTCGGCCGGCCAGTTACAACGATCTGGCGACGATGCGACACTTTGACGCGCTATTCACCGAGCGCCCCTCACTTGGCCCGCGGCGGGTCGCCTGGACGTTGAGCGCCGAAGGTTGATCGGTCAGCCGCAAGCGCGCGCGGCGGCTGATGCGGCTGATGGGCCTTCTACAATTAGATCGGCGCACGACTGGGCATCCCGCGGTCTAGGATCCCAAATCTCGACAGCCTAATTCCGCGCCGCCTTCGCCTGGATCGACCATTACATTTTGTCGTGCGGCAAATAGCTCAAACGAAGTTGCCTATCAGGCAACTGGCCTACAGAATGTTTGCATAGCAACCCACTTCGATCGTCGCGTTCCGTCTGAAGCTAGAACCAAGGCGACGGTGTTGGTTGAATCGTAAACCGATCGGTCGTGCGGCGGCGATGACCGGCACGCGGCAGATCTTGAACTGGGATCGATAATGGACAATGAGGGCGGCTGGCTCGGCCTAACGGGCAAAACCTGCGTCATCACGGGCGCGGCCGGCGGGATCGGGGCGGCTATATGCCGCGGCTTAGCCGATCTCGGCGCAAAAGTCGTGGCGATTGACCGCGATGAAGAGGGCGCAGCGCGGACGGCAGAGACGGTCCGCCAAAGCGGCGGAGAATCCTTGCCCATAGCTTGCGACATTTCAGATCCCGGCGCAGTCTCCGCTGCGGCGCAGACGGTTTCCTCGACGTTCGGCGCCTGCGACGTGTTAGTGAACAACGCGGGCATCCTGAGGCCTGGAGCGTTGGCGGAACTGCCGCTTGCTGAATGGAACGCGCTGTTTGCGGTCAATCTTTCTGGCTACCTCATATGCGCGCAGGCATTCGGGCGGATGATGCTGTCAGGTTCCGGCGGGAGCATCGTTCATGTCGCTTCCACCGCCGCCACTCATCCGCAAGGGCTGAGCGGGGCTTACAGCGCCACCAAAGCCGGGGTGGCGATGCTGTCCAGGCAATTGGCGTTCGAGTGGGGACCGCGTGGCGTGCGCAGCAACATCGTGTCGCCCGGCATGATCAGGACGCCCTTGAGCGAGAGCTTCTACAAGGCGCCAGGCGTCGCCGAGAAGCGGGCGGCCGCGGCGCCGCTCCGCCGGGTCGGTTTGCCGGAAGACGTCGCCAACGCGGCGATTTTCCTTGCCAGCCCGAGGGCCGCCTATGTCACCGGTGCCGAAATTGTCGTCGATGGAGGTTTCGCGCAGACGCTGCAGAGCTACATCCCCAGACCCGGCTACGATAGCTGAGCCGGATTCGGCCGATCGTGCGAAAACGCGCTGAGTCTCCATTCCCGCAGGGTCGGCGCGCTCCCCGCGATTCGACGCAACGCACGCAGTCCTTCAGGAGAGGCTGACAACCATGAACACCGCTTCAGCATCGACCGTTGTGGCAGGAATTGACGAGCCACTGACGCTGCGGCTTGCTCGATCGATCACGCGCCGCCGCGAGAACGCCTTTTCTCCCGAAACGCGGGAGAAGCTGCGCCTATGCCTCCTTGATTTTCTCGGCTGCGCAATCGAGGCCCGCGCCCTTCCCTGGGCGCGGCAGGCGGCCGCGTTGGCGGAGCGAGGCGACGGAGGATGCACGATCGTCGGCGCGTCGCGCCAAACTTTCGCCAGCGACGCGGCCTTCGCCAATGCGGTCGCGGGGCATGGGCTTTTGCGCGAGGACACACATGCGGGCAGCGTTAGCCATCTGGGCGTCGTCGTGCTGCCGGCGCTGCTCGCGGTCGCGCAGGATCGCGGGCTTTCCGGCGCAGCCTTCACCGAGGCGGCGATCGTCGGCTACGAGGTTGGCGCCAAGATCGGCCGTGCGCTTGTGACGCCCGATTTCTCGCGCGCCTTTCGGCCCGCGGGCTTTACCGGCCCCATCGCTGCCGCGGCGGCGCTCAGTTGTCTCCTCCGGCTTGATGAGGCCGAGACCGCAAGCGCCCTCGCGCTGGCCGCCAACATGGCCTGCGGATTGAATCAATGGCCGCATACGGGCGCCGACGACATGTTTTTCCATGCCGGGCAGGCCGCCTCCAGCGGGGTCCGCGCGGTTCGCTTGGCCGTATCGGGCGCACGCGCCTCCGAGGGCGCCCTTGACGGCGAAGCGGGGTTGCTTCGGGTCTATCGCCCCGACCGCGCTGTCCCGAGCGTCACGCTTTTCGATGGTGCCGAACCGGAAATCGCGTCAGTTTACTTCAAGGCGGCGCCGGTCTGCAACTTCGCGCAGACGCCCTGTCAGGCGACGATCGCGTTGGCTAGCGAAAACCATTTGGACGCTGCGCGCGTCCGCTCGATCAGGATCAGAGTGTCGGACGCGGCGCGCGCATATCCAGGCTGCGATTACACAGGACCTTACGACCGCATTCTGCAAGCCAAATTGAGCATCCAATTCGCTGTTGCGAGCGCATTACTGCGGGGAAGGGTCGACGAGGCTGCCTACCGCAAGCTTGATGACCCCGCGCTAGTTCGCCTTGCCAGCCTCGTGGAAGTCGAGGTGGACCCCGAATTTACGTCAGCTTTCCCGAAGGCGCAGGGCGCGGAGATCATCGTCGTTCTCGATGACGGCCGCACGCTCGCGCGGCGTCTCCAGGACCTAGCGCCTGCCGATCGCAATCTCGTTCGGCGCCGCTTCGCCGCCGCCGCAGGTGAATTCGCGGGCGAGGCGCGCGCGCAAAGTCTCCAAGACGCCGTGGACGGGCTCGATGCGATCGCCGACATCGGCCGCCTTATGCGGCTCGCGGCCGATCCAGGGCCATTATCCACCTGACGAAATTCCGATTGTCGGTGGCGTGGTGACCATTTCGGAGGCGCAATTGTCGCACCTTCTCGACGGCATAGGCCGGCGAATGCCGCGTGAGACTTGGTCTTCGTAGACGCCGGCGCGAATATTGCGTTGGACCGGCGTCACTTCGAAGCCTTGGCTTCGCCCACTATCCAAGCCCGAAAAGCCACTGATTTCCGGCCGGCACCGGCGCGTTTCGGGTGGACGAGATAATAGCCGAGCGAGCGGCGAAGAATCTTGTCGAAGGGAAGGACGAGATCGCCCGAGGCCAATTCGCGCTCCAGGAGACTGATCTGCCCTATGGCGATGCCGATGTCCCCCATCGCCGCCTGATAGGTCAGCGTCGAGCTGTCGAAGACCGACCCGTGACTGGCGTCGACTTTGCCTCCGGCGAACGCCAGCCAGTCCGCCCAGTCGCTGCGCCGATAGCGCGAGTGAAGCAACGTGTGGCGCTCGAGATCCTGCACCTGTCGCAGAGGCTTGCCCCCGTTGAGCAACGCCGGGCTGCACACCGGCGCGATCGCGTCGGGCATCAGCTTCCATGCCGTCAACCCCTCCCATGTCCCCTCGCCGAACTGAACGCAGAGATCGAGGTTCTCGTGCTCGAAATCGGCTAGTGCGACAGCCGTAGTGAGATGAACGTCAATTTCAGGATGGAGAGCGGAAAATCGCGACAGGCGTGGGATGAGCCAATGTCGCGCAAATGTCGGATAGGATCGGACCCGCAGAATGGGCTTGGCATCCACCCGCCGCACGTCCGCTGTCGCCTCCTCGATCATATCGAGGGCTGGTAATATGGCGGCGAGATAACGTCTGCCCGTATCGGTCAACTGCAATTCGGAGTGATGACGCGCGAACAGCTTAACTTTGAGGAAGCCCTCGAGCACCGCGACCTGCCGGCTCACGGCCGCTTGCGTCATGCCCAATTCTTCCGCCGCCCGCGTGAAACTCACATGACGTCCGGCGACGTCGAACATGCGCAGAGGGTTGAGGGGCGGAAGCTGCCGAAACACAAGCCGAGCCTACATTTTGTTGGGCGTTTAGTAAGGCCTAGGAAGTGGAATGTCAACGCGATCAATGCGAGGACTCCTGTGACAAGCTAACCAAAAAGACGGCGAAAGGGAGGAACTCCATGAACGACAGAGCGACGAACGAGATGGCGAAAAGCGCCTCGCAAATTCTGACGACCAGCCGCCGCGGCCTATTATTGGGCGGAGCAAGCGTCGTCGCCGCAAAAATCGGCATGCCCTATATCGGCAATGCCGCCGCAGCCGAGCCGATCAAAATCGGCATGATCTATGGCAAAACTGGGCCGATCGTTGCTCAGGCCGAGTATCTTGCCCAGGGCGGCATGCTCGCTCTGGAGCAGCGCAACAACACGCTTCTCGGCCGGCCCACCGAGATCGTCTGGCTCGACGAGCCGAGCCCGCAAGGCGCGCAAGAGAACGCCGAACGCCTCATCAACGAGCACAAAGTCGTCGGCATCATCGGGGGAGCGCAAAGCAACTTGGCGCTCGCCATTTCAGCGGTCGCCAAGAAGGGCAAAGTGCCTTTCGTCGTGCCGAACGCCGCGGCTGCCGCTCTTACCGGCGCATCTTGCAACAAATACACTTTCCGACAGCAGCCGCCGGTCGCCGTTCACACCGCCGTGTTGGCGCCCTATTGCGCCGCGATCGGCAAGAAATGGTACCTTCTCACCGCCTCCTTTGCCTTTGGCCAAGACATCAAGAAGAGCTTCACCGACTACATCGCCGCAAATGGCGGGACGGTCGTGGGGGCCGACGAGGCGCCGATCAATACGCCCGACTACAGCGCTTTTATCCTGAAAATACGCGCCGCAAAGCCCGAGGTCGTCATCGGCGGACTTTCTTCGGGCGATCTCACCACGTTCCTGAAGCAGTGGAACGAGATGGGAATGCGCGGAAAAATTCCGTTCGGCCAGATCGCCGCCGGCAACACCGATCTTTGGGGCGTCGGACCGGAAGCTGCCGATGGCCTTTACACCATCACGTGGTGGTACAAGAACCCTAACAACCCGCCTGAGGAACAAGCGATGGCCGCCGCTTACCTCGAGAAATACAATCGGCCGGCCGCCGATAAGACCTGGATGGGTTGGCTCGGCATGAAGTCGCTGCTCGATTCGATCGAGGCGGCGAATTCCACCGACGCGGCCGCGATCGTCAACGCGCTGGAGCATTGGAAGGTCAGGCGAGGCGACATCGACGTCGGCTACCGCGCCTTCGATCACCAGATGACCAACCGGCTCCTCGTCGCCGGCATCCATCCTCAGATTACCGACAAGTGGGACTATTTCGAGGTGAAGGCGGAGTTGCCCAAGACTCCCGCCGACATCGAAAAGGCATACGGGACTCAAGCGGAGAGCGCCTGCAAGATGGACTCGCCCTGATCCTCCGAGCGTCGATCCGGACGTACGGCGCAGCTACGGGGCATCCAGACGAATTCGTGAGCGCGCGTGCTCGATCGGGCGCTCATGACGCTCCAGCGGGGCATCGCCTACGAGAATATAGCTACGCATCGCGCCAGGGCCGGTCCGAGGCGAGGCGAGAGCGCGTCGAGGCGAACGGAGTCGGTGGCGCATGCTCTGTCGTGTGATCATTTCTATTTCGAAAAGGACGAGAAGACGATGTTTAGCAAGAAAAGGCTCCTGGCGAGCTACTGGTCTATCGCCGGCGACACTTATCCTGGATTTACCAGCGAAGTCAGTCCATTCGACTTTCGTGAGCGAGTCGAAATAGCTGCAGCGGTCGGCTTTAACGCGTTGGGACTCGCGCACCAAGATCTTCTGGCCCTTCGCGATCGGCTTGGTTACCAGCAGGTGAGATCGATCATGGCGGCCAACGGCATCAAAGAGCTCGAAGTCGAGACTCTGAGGCATTGGTCCGCCAGCGGCGATCGGGGCCGAGCGTCAGACGCGATGCGCCGCGATCTCCTCGAGGCGGCTGAGGCGCTAGGAGCTCGCCACATCAAGGTGAGCGGCGACACGAGTGGAGTCGAACATTCTACACAGATCCTAGCTGATTCTTTCGGGAAGCTCTGCGCGGACGCCGCGCGGGTCGGATCGAGAGTGGGCATCGAGATCATGCCGTGGTCGAATTTCGCAACTATCACGCGCACGATGGAAATGGTCAACGCCGCTGCGGCGCCCAATGGGGGCGTGCTGCTCGACATCTGGCATGTCGCGCGCGGCGGAATAGACATGGCTGAGATCGGCCGCCTGCCGAAGGAGGCCATTATATCGATCGAGATCAATGACGCGGCGGCAAAACCTGCCGACGATTTGTGGGAAGACACTGTGCACAATCGACTTCTCCCCGGCGAGGGCAGTTTCGAAATCGCGCGCTTCCTCTCCGAAGTGGAGAAGACGGGATACGACGGCCCAATTGGCGTCGAGGTCTTATCGAGAAAGCACCGGAAGGAACCGCTGCGGCAGGCAGCCGAAACAGTCTACGCCAGCGCCGCAAAGTATCTCTCCTAAGTGTCTGCCGGAAGATAACTCGTCTGTCTTCAATATATTGCGGTCACTCCGCGAAAGGGGGAGGGGACAGACGAGTCGCAAGATTGCGCCGAAGGCTTGGATTGTGTCTCGGCCCCCGAGCGGGACCGCTACAATATTCGTAAGAGGGGCAAAAGTCCTGGCGTGCTGCGACGGCTTGAGCCGTCAGAATCCTCACGCCCGCGCCCTGGCTGGCTTTGCGCTCGTAGTCGCCATCGCCCGCCAGAGCGCGGCGCTCCGGGCCGACGGCCGCGTCCGGGATCGGGAATCCTGGGGCGAAAAGGCCCTTGCCGTGGTGCATAGTCCGGGCGGCGAGAGCTTCCGCCAGACCCTGCGGGCGCTGGCGGCTGTGGCTGTCCAAGCGCACCTCGACACGACCTTTCGCAAGATGGCCTCGGGCCTCAGATGTTCGCTTCGCTTTTTCCCGGAAGGGCGAAAACTGCGCACCACTGGCCTCCGGACCGGCGCCGGGCAGAGCGGGCCACGGCTCTGGAACGTCATCCAGGTCCTACAGGATGCCGGCGTTGGCGGCTTGCGAGACGCGGCATGAGGCGCAATGTGATCTCGTGGCTGACCGCCCAGGCGCCTGCAGCGCGGCACGCCCTGGTGCTCAGCGTATCGCGTTTGTCGCCGCCATCGCCTCGCCCCGGCTTTCGGCTGCGCTCACGCCCTGGTGCATGACAGAGTGGGCTGCGGGCGACGCGGAATGCTTGGCCTTTCGCCTCTCCGCCGCCCGCCTGCAGCTGGTCCAGCCTTGGCTTTTTGCCGGAGCGCCGCCGGACGTACTCGCCACCGAGGTCGCCAACCAGGCCGAGATACTGCTGCCACCGAACGATCAGGCCATGGCTGCTAGAACTTGGGTGGAGCTGGTCCGCGCAGGGGAGGCACTACGGATCCTCGTCGTCGCCCTTGAGAGTCGCTCGGCGCAGGAGCTTTGGAACGTGGCCGAGGCAGGGTGGCTAGATCCCTCCGACGTGGTGTGGGTGCACGGCCGGTTTGCCATCCCGCTCCGACGCATGCGCCGGGAGGAGGGCGTCAACATCGAGGTGCGCTTCGTGGGCGAGTCGATGGCCCGTAAATGTAACAGGGGCAAAAGTCCGGGCGGCGCCTTTCTGTAGCCGCGCGCGCCGAGCGCGGCCGGCGCGCAAGCGCCTCTTTTCGCACGCCTCGTCCAGGCGTTGTCACGTTGTCGAATCGAGAACGCGAAGCCACTGTGTTACGCGCAATTTCAGGTGGCGGCGATTGCCTCGTGCCACGTGCTCATCGCCACGGCGCGAAGCGTGCGGTGCGTTTGAGCCGAGGTCAGATGGCGTTGGACGTTGAAAGTGTTGTAGACGGCGGCATGGCTTGAGAGGAATTTCTGTGCAGAGCCG
>JBEKLU010000113.1:0-17213 GCA_050010035.1 Roseiarcus sp. | reverse complement strand
GATATCATCAGGGCCAGCGGCCATGCGCCGCGCCAAAAGGCCGGACATATGACCGCAGCCGACCAAGACGATCAAAATGTCAAAATGCATCTTGCCAATCGGGGCCGTCCACATATGACGGCTCGGCCCATCCGCTCACAAAATTATCTTTCTGATAATCAGAATTCATGCTAATCTTCTAATTCGCGTTTCCATTAACTCGGCCCCGCCGGCCGCCCCGAACGAGAGCCCGCCGCCATGTCTTCGTCCCCGCCATCGCCGTCCGCTCCCATCGTCCGCCGCACCGCCCGCGAGCGCGAGCAGCGGCGCATTCGCATCCTGGCCATGGTGCAAGCCGGCTTTTCCTATGAGGCGATCGCGCGGGACGAGAATCTTTCGCGCGAACGGGTGCGGCAGATCGTGGCGCAAGCGCTGCGAGAGCCGGACGACGGGACGCGGCTCGATCACGCGCGGGTGCAGCTCGCGCGGCTGGAACCGGCGTTGCGGCTCGCCGCGCGCGGCGTCGCCGACGGCGAGTTGCGCGCCATCGACCGCCTGCTCAGGGTTCTCGACCGGCTCGACAAGTACGGCGCCGTCGCCGAGGCGCCGCAGCCCTACGACGAGAATGTGCGCGAGCGGTTGCTGACCAGGCTCAACCAGATGGCCGAACGCATCATCCGCGACCGGAAGGAGCCGGACGCCGGCGAAGAGCCGCCCGACGACGGCGAGGATCGGGCGGAGGCGGAGAAAGATCTGGAAAACGGCGATTCCGCTTTGACCGTCCTGTAAGCCGTTGATTTCTCACAAAACGGACGAAGGAATCTTTGGAAATGTTTGGAGAAAAGGGCGCGAAATTTGGAAAAGTTTGGCGAAAGGCTTGGCGCGTCTTGTAGGCGCGGGCGCCGACCTCTAGGCGATTGCGAAGCAATCGTCCGCCGCGCCTTTTCCGCCGCCACGATCTTTCGACGACAAGGCGCTTCGCGCCGGACGCGCTCGGCGCGCGCGTCTACAAGACCCCGCTCCCTTTGCGAATCGCCCCCCTCGGCCTAAGTCTCATCCATGACCGGCGCGCCCAAGTCCCCGCCAGCTCCCGAACCCGAATTCGCCGCCCCGCTCGAAGACGAAGCGGACGAGGCTTCGCCCGCATTCGACCTCGATCTCGACGAGGCTGAGGCCGAGCCGGGGCCGCTGGCTCGCGGCGCGGCGGTGATCAAGTCGTTCTGGAGGCACGCGCCGCTCGGGCCCGGCGTCTACCGCATGATCGGCGCCGACGGCGAGGTGCTCTACGTCGGCAAGGCGCGCTCGATCAAGAAGCGGGTGCAGAGCTACACCACGCCCGAGCGCCAGAGCATCCGCATCGCGCGGATGGTCGCCGGGACCGCCTCGATGGTGTTCGTCACCACCGAGACCGAGGCCGAGGCGCTGCTGCTGGAGGCCAATTTCATCAAGCAGCTCAAGCCGCGCTACAACGTGCTGCTGCGCGACGACAAGAGCTTCCCCTATATTCTGATCGCCGGCGGCCACGCGGCGCCGCGCCTCGTCAAGCATCGCGGCGCGCGCTCGGGTCCCGGCGACTATTTCGGCCCGTTCGCCAACGCCGGCGCGGTCGCGCGCACGCTCAACGCGCTGCAGCGCGCGTTCCTGTTGCGCACATGCTCCGACAGCTATTACGACAACCGCACGCGGCCCTGCCTCCTTTACCAGATCAAGCGCTGCTCGGCGCCCTGCACCGGCGAGATCGCGCTTGACGACTACGCCGAGCTGGTCACGCAAGCGCGGGACTTTCTCTCCGGGCGCAGCCGCGCCATCCGCCAGCGCCTCGCCAAGGAGATGAGCGAAGCCGCCGAAGCGCTGCAGTTCGAAAAGGCGGCGCGGCTGCGCGACCGCGTCTCCGCGCTTTCCGCGATCCAGGGCGAGCAGAGCGTCAACCCGCGCTCGGTGCCCGAGGCCGACGTGTTCGCGATCTCAGAAGAAGCGGGGCAGTTCTGCATCGAGGCGTTCTTCTTCCGCACCTATCAGAACTGGGGCAACCGCGCCTACTTCCCGCGCGCCGACCGCTCGCTGAGCGCGGCCGAAGTGCTCGACGCCTTCCTCGCGCAATTCTATCTCGAACGGCCGGCGCCGCGGCTGGTGCTTCTCAGCCACGACGTCGCCTCGCGCGAGTCGCTGCGCGACGTTCTTAGCGCGCGCGCCGGCCACCGCATCGCCATAGGCGCGCCGCGGCGCGGCGAAAAGAAGGAGCTGGTCGACAACGCCCTGCGCAACGCGCGCGAGGCGCTGTCGCGCAAATTGGCGGAAGCGGCGAGTCAGGAGAAGCTGCTGGCCGCGCTTCGAGCCGCGTTCGGCGTTGCGACGCCGCTGCGCCGCGTCGAGGTCTACGACAATTCGCACATCATGGGGACCAACGCGATCGGGGCGATGATCGTCGCGGGGCCGGAAGGCTTCGTCAAGAACCAGTACCGCACCTTCAACATCAAGAGCGCGACGCTGACGCCGGGCGACGATTACGCGATGATGCGGGAGGTGCTGAGCCGCCGCTTCGCGCGGCTCGCCAGGCAGGCGGCGGAAGCGCCGGCGCCCGCCGACGAAGGCGCATTTCCCGACAAGCCCGACCTCGTCGTCATCGACGGCGGGCGTGGGCAGTTCGAGGCGGCCAAGCAGGTGTTCGCCGAACTCGGCGTCGAGGGCGTCGCGCTGGCCTCGATCGCCAAGGGGCCGGACCGCAACGCGGGGCGCGAGACCTTCTTCGTCGAGGGGCGCGAGCCGTTCAAGCTCAGCCCACGCGATCCCGCGCTGTTCTTCGTGCAGCGGCTGCGCGACGAGGCCCATCGCTTCGCCATCGGCACGCATCGCGCCAGGCGCAAGAAGGACTTCGTCAAGAGCCCGCTCGACGAAATCCCCGGCATCGGCCCGGCGAGGAAGCGCGCGCTGCTGCACGCCTTCGGCTCCGCCAAGGACGTCGCCCGCGCCGGCCTTGCCGACCTCGAAAAGACGCCGGGCCTCAACGCCGCGACGGCGAAGCTGGTCTACGATTTCTTTCACGAGGCTGGCAGGAGCTGAGGGAGCGTGGTAGGGGCCGCTTCCCTTCTCCCGCTTGCGGGAGAAGGTGGCCGGCGCCAGCCGGCCGGATGAGGGCCTCGGGACCGCGGGCTCACCCTCATCCGGCGCTTCGCGCCACCTTCTCCCGCGGGCGGGAGAAGGGCATTTTCCGAGGAACCCATGCTCGAAGGCCTGCCCCCCAACAACGCCGCGCACAAGCTGCGCCTGGTCTGCGACGAGCGCCAAGCGCGCGCCGTCGCCGATCTCATCGTTGAGAGCTTCGAGCCCGCCGAGGCCGCTTCGAGCGCCTTCGAGACCGAGGCGCCCTGGCCGGGCGGCGGCAAGGCGTGGCTGGTCGAAGCCTATTTCGGCTTCGCGCCCGACGAGGACGCGCTTCGCGATCTCGTCGCGGTCGCGGCCGGGGAGGAGGCGGCAAGGGCCGTCGAGTTCGGCGTCACGGAAAAACGCGACTGGGTCGCCAACGCGCTCGCCGGACTGAAGCCGGTGCGTGCCGGACGCTTCCTCGTGCATGGCGCGCACGACCGCGCGCGGGTCGGGTCAAGCGACGTCGGCGTCGAGATCGAGGCGGGCCTCGCCTTCGGCACTGGCCACCACGGCACGACGCGCGGCTGCCTGCTGCATTTCGACCGCGTGCTCAAGCGCCGCCGGCCGCGAAGAGTCCTCGACGTCGGCTGCGGCGCCGGCGTCCTCGCCATCGCCGCCGTCAAGGTTTTGAAGCGCAAGGTCTGGCTCGGCGACATCGATCCCGTAGCGGTCCAAGTCGCCAACCAAAACGCGCGCCTCAATGGCGTCGCGGCCTATTGCAAGGCGATCGTCTCGCGCGGCGTGGAGAGCCTGCCCTTACGCGAAGGCGCGCCCTACGACCTGGTCTTCGCCAACATCCTCGCCAAGCCGCTGCGCCTGCTCGCGCCCTCGCTCGCCGCCGTGACGGCGCCCGACGGCGAGGCGATCGTCTCCGGCCTGCTGCTCAGCGACGCGCCCGGCGTACTGGCGGCGTGGCGCGCGCAGGGGTTCTATTTGGCCGAGCGGATCGATCTGGAGGGATGGACGAGCTTGCGGCTGAGGCGATGATCCGCTCTCCCGCAATGGGACCAAGCTACGCACACGTTTCGGCGCCAGCGCGGAAACTCCCCCCGCCCCTCACCCTCCCTCTCCCCGCAAGCGGGGAGAGGGGAAGACAAGGCGCCGCGTGCTCCTCTCCCCGCTTGCGGGGAGAGGAAAGGGTGAGGGGCCGGGGGATTGGCCGCAGGCTTCGCCACGATGCGTGCGTCCCGTGGCGAAAGGGGAGAAGGAGCGCGCGCTGCATGGACTGGGCGAGCGCCATTCTCACTCGAACGCCCTGACTGCGATCCCCGTAAGGTCGGCCTCGCCCGGCTCGACGAACGGGCCGCCGAAGCTTTCGACCGAGAATCGCGAGGCGGTCAGCGTCGGCGACCAATGGTCCGGCGCGACGCCCATCTTCTGCTTGAGAAAGCGGACGAAATCCACCGGCGAGGGGACTTCGCGCCAGACGCTGGGCAGGAACAGCCCGACGGCGCGGCCGTCCCGCAGCAGCAGGCCGTCGCGGTCGGGCCTGAGCTGGTCGATCAAGTCCTGTTCGCTGCGGCAGGCGATCGGCGCGGTCGGCGAGAGCACCGAGATCTTGATCGTCAGGTCGGGCAACTCGTCGCGCGTGAGCGGCGCGAAACGGGGATCGCCGAAGCCGGCCCTGACCGCGTTGGCGCCGACGTCGCCGGCCAGCGGCCGGTGCGCGAGAAGCGAACCGACGCAGCCGCGCAACGCCCCGCCGCGCTCCAGTGTTGCGAAAGCGGCGCGATGCGCCGTTAGGCTGGGCGCCAGAATCGGGTCGGCGACGATATGCGGCGCCGCCCCCCGGCGGGTCGCGGCGAAGTCCAGCGACGCCGAGGCGACGGCGACGAGACGATCCTGATCGGCCTTGCCGAGCCGCGCCGCGCCCGGATATTCGAACGCGAAGGCGCCGTAGCCGACGACGCGCTCCCGCGGGCCGCCCATCTGGTCCGAGGTGGCGAACGCCACTCCCGTCGCGCGCATGCGAAGGCTCTGCGCCCGGCGGATCGCCCCCTTGAGGCTGGCGAAGCCGCAGGCGTTGTCGGGACCGAGTTCGCCCCAGCGGCCGGCCTCGATCAGGCCGCGGGTCTCGGCGTCTTTGGCGCGCGCGGCGCTCGCGGGCAGGAAATGCGACAGGTCGGAGGAAATGCAGATCGCCGTCTCCGGCCCGCCCCACAGGCGGCGCAGGACCTCCTCGACCAGTTCCGGCGCTGCGTCGCCGACCAGCACGGGCGCGATCTCGGCGCCCGGAATCAGCCGTTGCAGGAAGATCAGCGGCATTTCCAGGCTGTGCTCGCGCTCGAACGGCGCCACGTCGACCGCGACGCCTTCGAGCGCCAGGATCGATTGAAGCGCCTCGCCGGCGACCGGCGCGACGCCGAGCGGGGTCGACCAGACGCTTGCCGGGTGAACGGCGAGCCCACGCAAGGGAACGCGGTGATTGGGGCCGAGAATGACGACCCGGCGCACCCCTTGCGTCAAATCCAGCGCGCGCAGCGCCTGGGCGGCGACGGCGCCGGAATAATCGATGCCGGCGTGGGGAACGACGACCATTTTCGCCCGGAAGGGTGAGGGCGGCGCGGCGGCGAAGGCCGCATCGATCTTGGCCGCCAGAATCGCGGCGTCGTCGGGGTAAAAGAGCCCCGCGACCTGGGCGGGATGGGCGCTAGGCGCGCGGGCCGAAGATTTCGTCAGGAACGCCATGAATCGTTCTCGAGAAGAGGCGCCGAACGGGCGCCGTCCCTATATAGGGAGCGATTTCTCCAAAGGGATCGTTGCCGTGCGTATCGTCGATCATTTTTCCCTCCCGCTGCCCGACGGGCGGATCCTCTGCGAGGTCTGTCCGCGCGCCTGCAAGATCGGCTTGGGGCAGCGCGGGCTCTGCTATGTCAGGCAGAACGTCGACGGGCACATGGTCCTGACCACCGACGGATTATCTTCCGGTTTTTGCGTCGATCCCATCGAAAAGAAGCCACTCTATCACTTTTTCCCCGGCAGCTCGGTGTTGTCCTTCGGCACCGCGGGCTGCAATCTCGCCTGCGCCTTCTGCCAGAACCACGAAATCTCGAAGAGCCGCGAGGTCGACACCAGCGCGCAGAAGGCGGCGCCGGAGGCGATCGCGCGCGCCGCGGTCGAGCTCGGCTGCAAGTCCGTCGCCTTCACCTACAACGATCCGGTGATCTTCTTCGAATACGCCGAGGACGTCGCGGCGGCGTGCCATGCGCGCGGGGTGAAGACGGTCGCGGTGACGGCGGGCTATATGTGTCCTGAGCCGCGCGCCGAATTCTTTCGTGTCATCGACGCCGCCAACGTCGATCTCAAGGGTTTCACCGAAGACTTCTATCATCGCCTGACGGCGTCCCATCTCGCTCCCGTGTTGGACACGCTGCGCTATCTCAAGCGCGAGACCGACGTCTGGCTGGAGATCACCACGCTCATCATCCCCGGCGAAAACGATTCGGTCGGCGAGATCGACGCGCTGACGCGGTGGATCGCGCAAGAGCTGGGGCCCGACGTTCCCCTGCATTTTTCCGCTTTCCACCCGGATTACCGCTTGATGGACCATCCGCCGACGCCGAAAGCGACGCTAGACCGCGCCCGCGCCCAGGGAATCGCCAACGGCCTGCACCACGTCTACATCGGCAACTGCTACGATCCGCATCGCCAGACGACGTTCTGCGACCTCTGCGGCGCCGCCCTGATAGGGCGCGACAACTACGACGTGACGGCCTACACGCTCGACGCCTCCGGCGCCTGCCCGGATTGCGGGCGCCCGCTCGCCGGCCGCTTCGCCGCCGAGCCGGGCCATTGGGGCGCAAGGCGCAAGCCGGTCGACATCGAGGCGTTCGCTTAAGCGCGCCGCCAGGGCCTCAAACGAACATCGCGCGGTCGCGCGTCACGCTCGCCACCAGATGTTCGCACACCGCGCGGATACGCCCGAGGCCGCGCGTGTCCTGGTGGGTGACGAGCCAATAGGTGCGCGTGGCGCGTCGCTCGGGCAGGACGCGGCGCAAGTCCTTGAAGCGGCGCGCGATGAAGTTGTGGACGACGCCGAGGCCGAGGCCGGCGCGCAGGGCCTCGAACTGGGTGACCGCGCTGGCGCATTCGAACGAGGTCGGCGCGCCGCCGTAAAGCTCGCGGACATAGTCGAGCGCGCTGGAAAAGGCGTATTCCTCGACGTAGCCGATGAGGCGATGGCGCACGAGCTCGCCGACCTCGCGCGGCGCCTCGTGCGCCTCGAGATAGGCGGCGCTGGCGTAGATGCCTAAGGAGTAGTCGGTGAGCTTGCGCGCGACGAAGCGGCCCTCCTCGGGCTTATCGAGCACGACGACGACGTCGACTTCGCGCCGCGCCAGCGGAACGAGTTGCGGAACTGGCGCGAGCTGGATGCGGACCCCAGGGTTGCGTTCGACGAAGTCGCGCAAGGCGCTCGCGAGGTAGTAGGTCGAGAAGCCGTCGGGCGCGCCGATGCGCACGTCGCCCGAGAGCTCGACGTCGACGTCGGAGATGTCCGCCTGCGCGTGCAGGAAGGCGCTCTCCATTTCCTCGGCGGCGGCAAGAAAGCGCTCGCCGGCGCTGGTCATCCGCGCGCCGGTGGTGCGCCGGTCGAACAAGCGCGCGCCGAGCGCCGCTTCCAGCGCGGCGATGCGCCGGCTGACGGTGGCGTGGTCGAGCCGCAGCCGCTTGGCCGCCGCGACGAATTGCCCCGCGCGCGCGACCGCGAGGAAAACCCTGACGTTATCCCAGTCCATACCCGTCACTTAGCACAATTGTGCACGCCCGTTGCGCGCAATCGGCGATTGCTGTGCAAGAAAGCCTGACGCATAAAGGCGGCCAGCAGCGGCGTCTCAAGGGAGCGGACCATGGTCGAGTACGGGCACTTCATCGGCGGCAAGCGCGTCGCGGGCGCCTCGGGGCGGTCGGGCGAAGTGTTTCAGCCGATGGACGGGACGGTGCGCGGCTCGGTCGCGTTCGCCTCCGCCGCGGAGGTGCGCGCCGCGGTTCTCGACGCCAAAGCGGCGCAGCCCGCTTGGGGCGCGACCAATCCGCAGCGCCGCGCGCGCGTGCTGATGAAATTCTACGACCTCATCGCCAAGCACACCGACGAGCTCGCCGACATTCTCTCGCGCGAGCACGGCAAGACGCTGGTCGACGCCAAGGGCGACATCCAGCGCGGCGTCGAAGTGGTCGAGTTCGCTTTCGGCGCGCCACACCTGATGAAGGGCGAATACACCGACGGCGCCGGCCCCGGCATCGACATCTACTCGATGCGCCAGCCGCTCGGCGTCGTTGCCGGCATCACGCCGTTCAACTTCCCCGCGATGATCCCGCTGTGGAAGCTTGCGCCGGCGATCGCCTGCGGCAACGCCTTCATCCTCAAGCCGTCCGAGCGCGATCCCGGCGTGCCGATGCGCCTGGCCGAACTCTTCATCGAGGCGGGCGGCCCTCCCGGCATTCTCAACGTCGTCAACGGCGACAAGGAAGCAGTCGACGCGATCCTCGACGACGCCGACATCCAGGCGATCAGCTTCGTCGGCTCGACGCCGATCGCGCACTACATCTATTCGCGCGGCACGGCGAGCGGCAAGCGCGTGCAATGTTTCGCCGGCGCCAAGAACCACATGGTGATCATGCCCGACGCCGACATGGACCAGACGGTCGACGCGCTGATCGGCGCCGGCTACGGCGCGGCGGGCGAGCGCTGCATGGCGATCTCGGTGGCGGTGCCGGTCGGCCAGAGGACCGCCGACGAGCTGGTGCGCCGGCTGATCCCGCGCGTCGAAGCGCTGAAGATCGGCCCTTCGACCGACTCGAGCGCCGATTACGGCCCGCTGGTGACGCGCGCCCACTTGGAGAAGGTGAAATCCTATATCGAGCTCGGCGTTCAGGAAGGCGCCAAGCTCGCCGTCGATGGCCGCGGCTTCAAGATGCAGGGCTACGAGAACGGCTTCTACCTCGGCGGCAGCCTGTTCGACCACGTCGCCAAGGACATGCGCATCTACAAGGAAGAGATTTTCGGCCCCGTTCTCTCGGTGGTGCGCGCGGCGAGCTACAACGAAGCGCTCGGCCTATGCAACGACCACGAATACGGCAACGGCGTCGCGATCTTCACCCGCGACGGCGACGCGGCGCGCGATTTCGCCTCCAAGGTCCAGGTCGGCATGGTCGGCGTCAACGTGCCGATCCCGGTGCCGGTCGCCTACTACACCTTTGGCGGCTGGAAGCGCTCCGGCTTCGGCGACCTCAACCAGCATGGGCCGGATTCGATCCGCTTCTACACCAAGACCAAGACCGTCACCGCGCGCTGGCCGTCCGGCGTGAAGGAGGGCGCAAACTTCAGCATTCCGACGATGGGGTGAGCGGAGGCGGAGGACGGATGATAGGGGACGGCGCCGATGCCATGCTTTGCTTGCGCTCGCCGAGCATGCTATCATGTATGATAGCATGAGAGATGTGCGATGGCCCAGGTTCTCATCCGCAACGTCCCGGACGCCGTGCTCGAGGCACACCGCGCGCGCGCCAAGTCGCACGGGCGGTCCCTGGAGCAGGAACTGCGCACCGTAATTGAGAAATCAGCGCCCTACACGCCCGAGGAGCGCTTGGCCGCCGCTGAGAAGTTTCAAAGCCTGACGCCGCCCGGACATCGCAGCGACCCGGCGAAGCTCGTAAGAGAAGATCGAGATCGGTGAGCGAAATCGTTGTCGACGCGAGCGTCGCGCTTTGCTGGTTCGCCCGTGAAAATGACACGGTCGCCGCCAATCGCCTTATCCGCAGCTCCGCGGATCTCATCGCGCCGTCGTTGATGCTCGCGGAACTCGCCAATAGCCTGTGGAAAAAGGCGCGGCTTGGCGAGATCGACGGCGATATCGCGAGCGCGGCAATGAACGAGATACGACGCTTCATCCCACAGTTTATCGAATTGGCGGATTTGGCGGCGCCGGCGCTGGCGCTGGCGCGCGAACTCGATCATTCGGTCTACGACTGCTTCTATCTCGCGCTGGCGCGGCGTCGCGCCGCGCCGTTCGTGACGCTTGATCGCGCCTTCGTAGCCGGGGTCGCGAAAACCCGCTACGAGCGCGATGTCGTCCATCTCGCTGATTGGACTTGAGAGGCCTCGCCGCATGTTCACCCTCACCGCCGACCACGTCGCCGTCCGCGACATGGCGCGTTCCTTCGCCGACAAGCGCATCGCCCCGAACGCGCTGGCCTGGGACGAAGCCAAGCATTTTCCGGTCGACGTCCTGCGCGAGGCGGCGGCGCTCGGCATGGCGGCGATCTACGTGCGCAAGGAGTACGGCGGCTGCGCCATGACGCGGCTCGACGCGACGCTGATCTTCGAGGCGCTGGCGACGGGCTGCCCGTGCCTAGCCGGGTATCTATCGGTCCAGAACATGGTCGCCTCGGTGATCGACCGCTACGGCTCGCCGGCCTTGCAAGCGCATTATCTGCCCAGGCTCGCCTCGATGGAGCTGCTTGCGAGCTATTGCCTGACCGAGCCGGGCGCGGGCTCCGACGCCGCTGCGCTTTCGACGCGCGCGCGGCGCGAGGGCGACTTTTATGTGCTCGACGGGGTCAAGCAGTTCATCTCCGGCGCGGGGGCGGCGCACCTCTATCTCGTGATGGCGCGCACCGGCGCGGCGGGCGCCGCCGGCGTCTCGGCGTTCCTCGTCGAAAAGGGAACGCCGGGCCTGTCGTTCGGCGCCGCCGAGCGCAAGATGGGCTGGCATATCCAGCCGACCCGGCAGGTCATCCTCGAAGGCGTGCGCATCCCCGCGGCGAGCCGCGTCGGCGCGGAGGGCGACGGCTTCAAGATCGCCATGGCCGGCCTCGACGGCGGACGGCTCAACATCGGCGCCTGCTCGCTCGGCGGCGGCGAATCGGCGCTCGCCAAGGCGCTCGTCTACGCCGGCGAGCGCAAGGCGTTCGGGCGTCGCATCGTCGATTTTCAGGCGACGCAATTCCGCCTCGCTGACATCGCGACCTCGCTGGAGGCGGCGCGCTCGCTGCTGTGGCGCGCCGCCAGCGCGCTCGACGCCGGCTCGCCCGACGCGACGCGGCTCTGCGCGATGGCCAAGCGCGTGGCCACCGACGCGGGGTTCAACGCGGCCAACGACGCGCTGCAGGTGTTCGGCGGCTACGGCTATCTCGCCGAATACGGGGTGGAGAAGATCGTGCGCGATCTGCGCGTGCATCAGATTCTCGAAGGCGCCAACGAAATCATGCGCGTGATCGTCGCGCGCGCCTTGACGAAGCCTTGAGCGCGCGAGCGAGGCGAGCGGGCGGGCGGCGGCCGGGGACGCCGAGCCGGTCGTCGCCATGGCGCCGACGGGGCCGCGTCGGCGACGAAGTCTCCGGCGTCGTCGAGCTGCCGCGCGGCATGACGCCCGACTCGAATTCTGAATGAATGTTCAGGGTGTTGCGGTCGCGGCGCTCAATTATCGGTGATCCGGCGATTTCGGCGCCCCGTCGCCGTGTTTTTGGCCAATAGGCGCCGATTTGTCAGCCGACCGTTCGTGCGAGCGTCGGGGCGTCCCGTAAGCCCGCGGTACGCGAGAGAAGCGCCGTTGCGGCGCGAAGTTGGAAAATTGGAGGCAGCTCATGCGCGCATTCTTGAACAAGTCGACCGCCGTGGCGTTGATGGCGCTCTTCCTCGGCCTCGGCGTCGCCGCCGCGACGTCTTCGCCCGCCGACGCGGCCGGCGTCTGGCACCCCAGATATTACTCCGGCGGCCGTTGGTACGGCGGCTATTGGGGCCCGGCGATCGGCTTGGGGATTCTCGGCCTCGCCGCCGGCGCGGCGATCGCCTCGCAAGGCCCCTATTACGGCCCCGGCCCCTACTACGGCCCTGGCCCGGACGGCTGCGCCGCCTATCGCCCGGTCTACGACCGTTGGGGCCGCTATCTCGGCCGCCGTTGGGTCGACGTCTGCCAGTAAGGCGCATCCGCCGCAACGATTCGCCGGCGTCTTCTCCTCCCCGTCGCCGGCGTGAGGCGCGCCGTCCTCCCCGAGGCGGCGCGCCCGAAGGCCCCGCGTCCCGCGGGGCCTTTTTCCGACGCCCGCAGCAGGGCGCGCCGGCTCGGCGCCGCCTTTCAGCGCGCCCCGATCCCGAACGCTTTGGCCAGGAACAATCCGCCATGGCGCAGGCCGCCGACGTCGATGCCGTGGCCGACGCCGAACGACAAATGCCATTGACTGGGGATTTCCGCATTGGCGAGATCGTTCATCGCCACGAACATCGCCATCACCGGGATCAGCGGATCCTGATCGCCGTGGACCAGCAGGATCGGCGGCGGCTCGCCGCGCGCGTCGCGGGCGTTGGCTTCGTTCAGGCGCTCGGGACCGATCAGCAGCCCGGAATAGCTCAGAATCGCGGCGGGCGCGCGGCTTCGGCGCAGGCCGACGTGCAGCGCCATCATCGCACCCTGGCTGAAGCCGACCAGCGCGAGGCGCGAATCGTCGAGGCCGAGCCGGGCGAGTTCCGCGTCGAGGAAGGCGTCGATCGCGGGCCGCGCGGCGACGGCGCCGCGCCAGCGATCCGCTTCGCCACGCGGGTCGTCGGGCGCAGAGTCGCTCAAGGCGAACCATTGCCGCCCCATCGGCGAAGCCGCGCAGCGTTCGGGCGCGTGCGGCGCGACGAAGGCCGCTTGGGGCGTCAGCGCGCGCCATTGCTCTCCGAGCGCGATCAGATCGTCGCCGTTGGCGCCGTAGCCGTGCAGGAAAACCACGAGCTGCCGCGCGGGGCCGCTCCTGGGATCGAGGCGCGGTCCGGTCAAATTCGCCGTCATGGGAGGCTCCGAGGACGAGGGTCGTGCGCGGTCTAGCGCGAACGCGCCGTGCGCGCCAATCCTATCGGCCGACGACACCCTCGCGCTGCTTGACGCCGCGATAATAGGCCCACAGCATGCGCGCCGCGACGCCGCGCAAGGGCCGCCAGCGTTCCGCGATTCTCTCCAGGCGCGGCGCGCCGGGGCGCGCGCGAAGCCCCAGCGCGATCCTCGTCGCCTCCTGCAGGGCCAGGTCGCCGGCGGGAAAGGCGTCGGGATGGCCGAGACTGAACAGCAGGAAAAGATCGGCCGTCCACGGCCCGATGCCCTTCACCGCCACGAGCGCGTCGTGCGCGTCCCCAGCGTCGAGCGCGCCGAGCGCCTCGAGGTCGAGGCCGCCGGCCGTCGCCTCGGCGAGCGCCCTCAGCGCGCGCATCTTGCCTTGCGACAGGCCGCAGCGTTTGAGCGTTGCGTCGTCGGCCGCGATCAGGCTGGCGGGGCTCAGCGGCGCCAATTCGCTCGTGAGGCGGCCAAAGATCGCATTGGCGCTCGCCACCGACACTTGCTGCGAAACGATGATCCCCGCCAGCCCGGAAAAGCCCGGCTCGCGCCAGCGCAGCGGCGGCGGCCCGCCGACGGCCAGAAGGCGGCCGACGACCTCGCAATCGAGCGCGAGCAGCCGGGAGGTCGCTTCCTCCAAGGCCGCCTCGCTGTCGATCGGCGGGCCGGGATGGTAGCGCGGCGCGCCGGCCGTCGTGCGACGGGCGCCTCGGCGCTTGGCCGGCGCCGCGCGCGGCTTCGGCGTCGTCTCGCCCCCGGCGCCCTTGCCCCGCCCGCGCTTTTTGGAAACAGTGCCCGCCATCGCCCTTCCGCCGATCGCCAATGACCACGCCGCCGCCGCGTCCGACCTTTCGCTTCGCGCCTTCGCCGAACGGCGCGCTCCATCTCGGGCACGCCTATTCAGCGCTCATGAACCAGCGCCTCGCCGCTGAAGTCCGCGGTCGTCTGCTGCTGCGCATTGAAGACTTGGATCGAACCCGCTGCAAGCGCGAATACGAGCAGGCGATCTTGGACGATCTCAACTGGCTCGGGCTCGTCTTCGACGGGCCGCCGCGCCGCCAGAGCGAACATGGGCAGGATTACGCGGGCGCGCTCGCGTGTTTAAGCGCGCGGGGGCTCGTCTATCCCTGCTTTTGCAGCCGCGCGCGAATCGCCGCCACGGCAGGACGTGCGCGCGATCCCGACGGTGCGCCGCTCTATTCCGGTCTCTGCCGCGCGCTGGAGGCGCGCGACGTCGCCGCGCGGCTCGCCGCCGGCGAGCGCGCGGCGTTGCGTCTCGATGCGGCGCGCGCGCTCGCCGAGGCGCCGGCCGATCTTTGCTGGCCCGAATACGGCGAGGGCGCGCGAGAGGCGCCGCATCGGGCCGACCCCGCCGCCTGGGGCGACTTCGTGTTGCGCGGCAAGGACAGCGCGGCGAGCTATCATCTGGCGGTGGTCGTCGACGACGCGTTGCAGGGCGTCAGCGACGTCGTGCGCGGCCGCGATCTGCTGGCCGCGACGTCGGCGCATCGGTTGCTGCAAGCGCTGCTCGGCCTGGCGGCGCCGCGCTATCGCCACCACCGCCTGGTGCTCGACGCCAAGGGCGCCAAGATGTCGAAGAGCGCCTCGTCGCCGCCGCTGCGCGCGTTGCGCGCGGCGGGATATTCGGCCTTGGAGGTGCGCGCCGCGCTGGGTTTCGCCGCGCCGAACGAGTCGCGGCTCACGGTGAGCTTCAGTTGAGTTTCGCGGCGACGGCGGCCGGCCCCGGCGCGGCGTTGGGCGCTTGCGCCATCAGCTGATCGACGCGGTCGCGTTCGCGCTTGAAGGCGGCGAGCATCTTGCCGTCGAACTCGCGCGTGCGCGCGAGCTTGATCGCCATCGGGTCGACGAAATTGCCGTTGATGATCACTTCGTAATGCAGATGCGGGCCGGTCGCCAGTCCCGACTGACCGAGGTAGCCGATCACCTGCCCCTGCCTGACGTGCGCGCCCGGAACGACGCCGCGGGCGAAGCCCGACATGTGCGAATAGGTCGTGACATAGCCGTTGGCGTGCTGGATTTCGACGCGCCGGCCGTAACCGGAGGTGAACTCCGCCATGAGGATCACGCCGGCGCCGGCCGCCAGGATCGGCGTGCCGATCGGCCCCCCCCAGTCGACGCCGGTGTGCATGCGCGAATAATGCAGGATCGGATGGTAGCGCATGCCGAACGGGGAGGTGATTTCGCCGGCGACGATCGGCTTGCGGATCAGGAACTTGCGCGTCGATCGGCCGTTGTCGTCGTAATAGTCGACGAGGCCGTCGTCGAGCGTCAGGAAGCGATAATACTTGAACGTCTGATCGCGCACCGTCATCGTCGCGAACAAGAGCTGCGGATGCGCGTCGATTTCGTCCGCCTCGGACATGAAGGCCGCGAACGAATCGCCGGGCTGGACCGAGCGTTGAAAGTCGACGTCGTTGGCGAAGGCGCGAACCAGTTCGTCGATGATGGGGTGGGGCAGGCCCTGCTTGAGCGCGGTCTCGTAGACGCTCTCGTAGAGGCTCATGCCGCCGTTGTCCTCCTCCTGCAAATCGGCGCTGTTGGGGGCGTCGCGGCGCAGCGTCACCGGCACGTAGACGCCGTCGTCGTCGATCGCGATCGTCGACTTGAGCTGCTCGTCGGCGTAGACCGATACGCGCGCGACCGGCGCCGGCCCGCCTTCGGTCGGCGGCTCGTCGTACTGCAAGATGATCTTCTGTCCCTCGGCGACGGGCGATTCTCCGCGCCTGGCGCCGAAAGCGGCGAGGATCGCCTCGGCGGCGTCCTTGCTCGCGCCGTTGGCGCGCAGCAGATCCTCGAATGTTTCGCCGCGTCGCAACTGCACCAGGCGTTCGCGGCCGTCGGACCGGGCGCTCGCGGGGGTCTTGACGGCGTCCGTGACGTTTTCCGGCACCATGCGCACTTCGATCGAAGCGAAAGGAGCGCCGGCGCCCTCGGCGCCGCTCGTCGCGTAGGAGAGAGAGCCTAACGGATCGATGCCCGCCTGGCTCGTGCGCATCAGCAGCATCTGCGGCGGCAGCGGCGGCGCCTTGTCGCCGGCGGCCGTCGCCTTGGTCATTTCCACCACTTGCGCCTGCGCCTCGGCGAGCGTCAGTTCGCCCGTCGCCGCCGCGGCGTCCCCAGCGGTGAGGTCGCGCTGGGAAAACGCGACTTCGGCGTCGTCCTGCATCGGGCCGGGATCGGCCGGCGCGTCGGCCTTTTCGGCCGAGCCGTTCGTCGCCTTGAGCGGGTCGAACGGCGGGACGGCGTCGGCGAAACCCGTCGGCGTCGTCGTCAACGTGGTGGAGACGATCGTGAACGGCCGCGCCTTGACGACCTCCTTGTCGCCGATCTTGATGGTGGTCGGCGCCTTGAAGGTCTGCTTGGCCGCGACGATGTCGATCGGTCGCACCAGTCGATCGCCTTTGCCGGGATTGACGCCCTCGAACGGCTCGCCCTCCCGATGCGTCGCCACCGCGAATTCCGGCGCTTCGGCGAAAGTCGATTGACGATCGAGGTCGAGATAGAGCGCCGAGCCGATCAGCGCCAGACCGCAGAGGCCGGCCAGCGCGACGGCGGCGAGCCAACGCGGCGAAACGCCGCGGCGCTCGTGGCCCTCGATTCGCGAGCCGCCGACTTCGATCGGCGGCTCGTGGCCGAGCTCGACGCTGGCGCGCGACCGCTCGGCGAGCATCGACGTACGCGCGATTCGGGCGGCCATGGTCGTCACGGTCTGTCTTGTCGCTCGCTGGAAAACTCGGCCATTCCGGAGACCCGTAGTGTTAGCGGCCCGGCCCGGCGCGCGCAACGCAAAGGCGCGGCCGCGCCGCCATCGACGCGTCATTCCGCGCAAACCATGGCGCTTGTGCGGCGAGGCCGGCGGACGATCCGCCGCCCGCCCGCACGTCGGTTATCTCCAAGCCGGCGCGCCGCGGCGCGGGCCTTTGCGACTCTTTTGCAAAAAGAATTTGACAGTTGCGAGGACCTTGCCTATACCAACCAGACCGACGGCGTTGGCGCTTTGGCGGCCGATGGGGCGTCGGGACTTCGGGACGATCTCGAGACGCGCTCCTCCCTACTGAGAGGTGGGGGTGGAGGATTTCGGTCGTCTCGTGCTTTTGGCTTGGCCAAGGGCGGCTTGGCGAAGCGATTTCGCCGGGTGTGGGATTTGGGTTTCGTGGTTGCGCCGAGGGCTTAGGCCTAGGCGTTTTCGCGGGGCTCGTAGGGGAGGTTTGCTCCTCGCTGCTGTTTGACAATTACATCGGAAGAAAGAGAGACGTGGGC
>JBEKLU010000112.1:0-17427 GCA_050010035.1 Roseiarcus sp. | reverse complement strand
GCCGCAGGCGATCCGCCCTTCACCGCCGGATCGACATCGGTCGTGAAGATGGAAATCGTGTGGTCGCTGTTGCGGACGATTTCGAACATGCGGAACTGCTGGGGAAAGTCGCGCAACGAAGAGGTCTCGACCTGCCAGAATCCCAGCTCGGGACGGGCAGGATCGGGCGATTTGAACGCGGTTACGCAGTTCAAGTGGCGATGCCCAGCGATCCATAGGACAAGGTTTGGATATTCGTGCAGCTTGGCGAACAGTTTCGACTCGGAAACGTAGGCGGCGGAGCTCCAGCCGACGTAGGACCTAGCCGGCTCGACGCCGATCGGCACGTGCGCGGCGACGATCATGAGCTGACCATTCGCCTGTCCGTCGTCGAGCTCCTTGACCAGCCAGTCATAGCGGGCCTTGTCGAGCGAGCCGTGCCCGTAACCGGGAGAGCTGGTCTCGGAAAAGGCCGGGTTGGGGTCCTCATCCTTCTGGGTGTCGTCGAGCACGATGACCTTGAGCGGCAGGTTGGCCTTCGGCGCAAAACTGTAGCAGGCAAATTCGCTGTCGACATTGGCCTGGGAGAACCCGTGGCCGACCGGCTGCGACATCGTGTTGAAGAATTCGTTCATCCATTCCTTCCGCCTGAGCGAACGGCGGCTCGCGTCGGCGACGACTTTCGGCGGGCTCGCGAAATTGCCGACCGGTCCCGCGCCGATAATCGCGCCGTACGGCGTCGCGCCATCGAGCGCGCCCATGTAATAGTCGCGGTGGTTGATTCCGTCGGGGTCGGTGAAGAGGTCGCCAAGCTTGAGGATCTCCTCGCGGACATAAGTCGGCCGCAGGTAATCGTTGACTGGGTTCGTCCCCATCCAGAACTGATCGTGGTTGCCGATGGCCTGGTACCACTTGATCGACTTGTCGAGCCCCGCCGCTTTGTAGGGCTTCTGATAGTCGATGGTCGCGGCGCCGGCGTGAGCGCCGGAGCTTGGGGTGATGATCTTGCCATCGAGCACGTCAATGTACCATCTCAATTCATTGTACTGCGTGTTGTTGCAGGCGTCGCCGAGAGAGACGCCGAAGTCAATCGGGCGCTGTTCATGGATGGCGTTGATCGTTCGCACGGCGGCGTCGAGCACCTGCGTCGTCCCCAGCATGACCGGCGAATATCCCGGCGTCACGCCGTCCTTGAGCCCGAGGTAGATGGCCGACGAGGGCGATTCCTTGTCGCAGATATGGATGTCGCTGATGGTAAAGAATCGCAGCAGGCGCGCCGTCCTCTTGACCGAGGCCCCGGTGTAGGAAGCCGGCGCCAGATCGAGCCGCTTCTCGTAGTCGAGGCCCGGGCCGTAGCGCCAGGCGCCGTAGCCATTCGGGGCGTACTTCTCGACCTCGTCCGGACGGACCTTCACCGAAGGTTTCGCATTCGGCAGCACCGTCCTCTGGCGCGTCGTCATGACGTTGGGGATTGGCGATAGAGCGCTAGGCTGAGAAGACGCTGCGGCGCCAGCTCGGCCGACTGCAAGAGCAGAAATCGCCAGGGCGCCCGCGCCCGCGCCGAAACGGCGCCGTGAGATTGTCGTCATGACTCGTCCTCTTGTGGTCAGCTGGCTGTCAGCGGAGCGGCCAGCCCGTCGACCGTTGCGCCGCCAACCATAGCCATGAAGGTTTTTCGAACCGATAACGCGCGCGGGAAAAACGCCCTCGGCCAGAGAATTGGCGATGAGCGTTGAAGAGATTCAGGCGCGGCTTATCGCCGCACCGGGGCATGTTCCAGGTCCCTCCGCGCGTCCCCCCTTCAATTCGTTGTCAATCCAGAAATGTCCAACGGTTACCGTCGGCGGTGTCTATTCAAGAAGGATTCCGGCCGTGAGAACGCTGTTCTTCAAAAGTCTCGTCGCTCTGCTGTTGCTGGCGAATGCGGCCTTCGCCGCCGATCCGCTGCCGTCCTGGAACGACACCGGCGCCAAGAAAGCCATCGAAGCATTCGTCGAGAAGGTGACGAAGGAAGGATCGCCGGACTTCGTCCCCGTCGCCGAGCGCATCGCCACCTTCGACAACGACGGTACGTTATGGTCCGAGCAGCCGCTGTATTTCGAGTACATCTTCGCGCTCGACCGCTTGCGGGCGCTCGCCCCACAGCACCCCGAATGGAAGACCGAGCAGCCGTTTGCGGCGGCGCTCCATGGCGATCTGAAAGGCGCGCTGTCCGGTGGCGAACCCGCCGTTGCGCGAATCCTTGCCGTCACCCATGCCGGGATGACCCCCGAGGAGTTCGACCGGATCGTTCGTGACTGGATCGCCCGCGCCCGGCATCCGAAGACTGGACGACTCTACACCGAGATGGTCTATCAGCCGATGTTGGAGCTGCTCGCCTACCTCAGGGCGAACGGTTTCAAGACCTTCATAGTCTCCGGCGGCGAGATCGAATTCATTCGCGCCTGGTCCGAGCAGATCTACGGCGTTCCGCCGGAACAGGTGGTCGGGAGCAGCGTCAAGACCAAGTTCGAATTGCACGGAGACGAGCCCGTGCTGACGCGCCTGCCTCAGATCGACTTCGTCAGCGATGCCGCCGGCAAACCCGTGGCCATCAGCTCGCATATCGGCCGCCGCCCCATCGCTGCGTTCGGCAACTCCGACGGCGATCTGCAGATGCTCCAGTGGACAACGGCCGGGCGGGGCGCGCGTTTCGCCCTCCTGGTGCATCACACCGATTCCGCCCGCGAATGGGCCTACGACCGGCGATCGCCGATCGGCCGGCTGGACAAGGCGCTCGACGCGGCGCAGGTGAAGGGGTGGACGGTCGTCGACATGAAGAACGACTGGAAGGTCATCTATCCCTACGAATTGAAGTGAGAACCGCGGTCGTCTGCCGCCCTATTCCCCAAAGGGGACGCTTTTGTCGCCGCGGGGCTCAAGCCCGTCCGCGTCAGAACAGCAGGGTCAAGTTTCCCTTGACCGAGTTGCTCATGACGCGGTCGCCGTATTGGCCGGAATAGGACAGTCCGACATCGGCCCGCGGGCTGAGGCGCAAATCGAGCCCGCCCTCGAAAAGGGCCGTGTCGCGCGCGATCGGCAGGCCTGCGACCGCGAATGTCTCGCCCGTGCTCTGGAACGTGAGTGTTTCCGTGGGGTTGAGCGAGCCGAAAGCGTGCTGCCAAGCGACCGAGACGCGCGGCGTCAGCGCCATGCCGTTGGCCAGGAGATAGTCGACGGCGGCCCTGGCGCCCAGCGTGGAATAGCCGATGTCGAGATGGTTCGCTGATCCGCTGAGTGCGGCCACGTCGCCGCCGTTCTCGGCGAAGCCGTCGACGTTGAGATGCGCGAAGGCGAGCCCTCCGAACGGTTCGGCGGCAATTTTGCCGAGCGTCATGCTATAGCTCGCCTCGCTGAAGACTTGCGTCGTGACCGCGTTGTAGTGGGCGGACGCCGTCTCGGCGAAGCCGGGAAACGCGAGCGAGCGCCGGGCGTCGAGGGCGCTGAAGCTCGCCGAAGCAGCTGAGCGCAGGCTCCAGGAACCGAAACTGGCCGACACATAGCCGGCCAGGTGCGCGGCGCCGATGTCGGCCGCGCTGCCGCGGTCGCTGACGCTGACGGAGGAGTCGGTATAGCCGCCCGCGACGCCGGCCAGCCAGTTGGAGTCGAAGCGACGGTCGACGCCGGCGAAGAAGCCGCCAAGCGTACGGCTAGCGCCGGCTGCGTCGCCGTCGCCGCCGAACCGGCCCCAGGAATCGATCGCCTGGATCCACGAATACGTCGCCGAAACGGCGGCCGGCGGGACCCCGGGCGATATTGTCAGCCTTTCGCCTCCCGCATTGGTCAGAGCGGACGCCGCGGGCGACGACCCGAGGTCGTCTGCGTACGCCGTCGTCGTCGGGCCGCCGGACGTGAGCGCCGCCGTCGGTCCGTCGACGCCGGTGAATGAGGCCTGACGCATCCGCGCCAACAATGCCTCGCGCAGATACAGACTGTCGCTGAGCATCGCCGTCTCGGCGCTGGCGTAGACTTCGCCCGACAGCGCGTCGAAGGCGCGCTGAGCGCCGGCCGCGGATTGGACGTCCAACGCCAGGTCGAGGCCGCTTCCCGCCGGCCCGGCGCCGATGGCGTCGGCCACGGCCGCCTGATTGGGAGTGGTCGCCACGCTGGCGTACGGAACGCCGTCGCGCGCCAGCGTCAGGAACACGTCGTCGGCGTCGTAGCTCAGCGAGGGTTGGATAAAAGGCAGATTGTCGGCGCCGACGTCGGCGAATGCGCCGTTGACGCCGCCGCTCGCGACAAGGATCGGGTAGGCGTGGCCGAGCTCCGCGCTGGCGCCGAGCACGCTCGCGACGACCGCGCCCCCCGACAGCGTCGCGTTGCCGCCGACCTCGATCTGGTCGGCGCTGTTTCCGGCGACCTTCGCCTGATACGTGGCGCCCGCCGCAACGGTCAGGTCGCCCGCGACCTGGATTGCGCCGATCGAATTTCCGAGCGCGATCGTCGATCCGGGGAGCAGGTCGAGCGAACCGAAACCGCCGACGCCGGAGAGAAAACCAGAATTGGCGAATGCGCCTGAACCAGCGAAGGTCCCGGTCATGACGCCCTCGTTGTCTACGTTGCCGTCGTTGGTCAGGACGCCGGTGAACGCGCCAGTGCTGCCGAGCACGAAGGTGGCGCCGGGCGAGACCGACAGCGGGCCGAGCAGACTGCCGGTGACGCCGAGCGCGCCCCCTTGCACGTTGACGCCGCCGATGAACGTGTCGTCGCCCGCCAGCACCAGGGTTCCGGAGCCTTGCAGGGTCAGGCCGCCGGGACCGCTTATGTCGTTGCTCCAGACGTCGAAGGCGTTGAAGCCGCCGGCCGCAGCGTTCATGTTGACAGTAACGTTGCTGGGGAAGGCGCCGTAGCCGCCGGCGGCGGCGTAGAGATTGAGGCGGGCCCAGCCGGAGCCGTTGTCGAGCGCTCCGCCCGACGGCAATTCGGTGGTGGCGAGAATCGCGTCGAGCTGAGCCAGGCCGTAGGGCTGATCCGGGTTGAAATAAGGAAACCGCGTCTCGATCAGCACGTACGCGTCGGCCGGCACGACCGGCGCCAGATTCGTGGGGCCGACCGCGGGCAGATTGTAGGTGAGATAATAAGCGTAGTTCTGCGCCGCCTGCGTGTAGGTCGCCGCTGTGGGGATCGTTCCATTGCCGAGGCACGCGGCGAGGTTGGCGCACGCCGCCGCATAGGGCGACGCGCCGCCGCCGCCGAGACCTGCCAGCGTGAGATAGTTCTGCATCTGCGCGCTGAGCGAAAGGAGATTGGCCTGAGTGAAGCCCGGGTTGAAGCCCGTGGTCTGGTACAGCGGATTGTCGCCGGCCAGCGTTTCCGCGGTCACATAAGTGGCGAGGATCCGTCCGCCGATCACGTCCAGCGGGTAATGCGCGCCGAAGACGTTGCGGCTGTAGCCGAAGTCCACCCCGGACTGCAGCAGCTGCTGATAATATCCAGGCGCCAAGATGGCGAATACAATCGCGTTGACATTGCCGATCGTCGAATGTCCGCTCGGAAAGGAGGGGGACTGGACATAGCTCTGCCAGTTCTGCTGGTCGTTGTCGAAGTTCGTCTGCTGAATCTCATAGGCGATAAGCGATGAGTTGGCCGGCGTGAAAGGATTGTTGGCGATCGCGCTCGATGTCTGAAAAGGCCGTGGATCGCCCAAGGGGTCGGCCCCGTAGGGGCCGATCGACGAGTTGCCGTAGGCGTCGCCGTAGACGTTGATCTGGCCGAAGTAACTCTTCAAGTCGCCAGAGTTGGCGCCGGTAGCCATGTTGTTGGTCACGGAACTCACCGCGGTGGCGACCGACGTCGGGAGAGCCGGCGCCGTCGGAACTCCGGCCGCGCTGAAATAGAAATTGGGATTGTTGGGGAACGCGCCGATCAGAATGCTTTGCGGGGCATAGTCGATGAGCGCGTTTTCCGCGGCGAGCGTCATGCGGGCCGCGCTCGCACCGGCGTAGATATCGTCTTCCGTTTGCATGTTCGCCTCGAGCACGGCGAGGCCAGCGGACGAGTTCAAGAGCGAGCCAAACGGCGACAGCAGATTCGCCTGGTCGGAGCACAGGGTTGGCGGCTGCGTTGTCGGCGCGCACTGCGCGGTCTGGGCGAGCGCCGCGCCCGGCGGCGCCAGCGCGGCGAGCAGGATCGCCCACGAGAGGCGGCGCAGCGGCGGCGCAAAGTCCAAGCGGATGAGCCCAGCGGCTGCCCGCGCGAAGGCGAGCGATTTTGCTCGAGCTGGCATTGAAACGCCCCCCGGTGTTTGCAACACGGCGACGCTAGAACGAAGACTCGAGTCCAACCGTGACGCCCTGGAAGAGCACGTTTGAGCCGGTGTTGACGCCGAGCGCGCGGGCGGTCACCGTCGGAGGCGCGGTCGAGTACGTTTCCCGGATCTGTCCCGGTGCCAAAGCCACGCCGTCGAGCCACAGCGCTTCGTAGCCCACCTTGAGCGCGAGCCCCTTGGCGAGTTGGTATTTCGCCTGCAATTCGGCTTCGCTGACGAAGGCGGCGCGGTTGACGGCGGCTTGCGTTGGGAACAGCCTCTTCTCCATGCTGACCAGGGCCGACTGCGTGGCGTTGTTGTCGAACACGCCGGCCTTTATCAGTCCATCGATCGAAAACCGCCCAACCTCCAGCAGTTTGGCGTCCACGCCGACTTGAGCGCCATAGAGATTGTTTTGCGTCTTCGCCGTCCAGAACGGCGGGAAAGCCGGGTAAGTCCACGGTGGATTGCCCGAGCTGACGTCAGAAAGAGCGCAGGGAGGCGGACTTTGTCCAAGACAAGGCCCTTTCCAGTTGGGCTCGATGCGGTCTGCTGGAGTCAGCCAGCCGACAAGCGTGTCGTTGAGCTGGAGCCACCGCAATCCTCCCAGCACGGTCACGCCGGGGGAAAGATCCAGCCGCCCGTTGGCCTCGGCGCCATAAAGGTTCGTGGCGTCTTTCCAGGCCATGCCCTGGTATGCGAAATCTTGGGTCTGCCAGAACGCGCCGGGGGCATACATGACCAGCCAGTCCGCCGTATTGGCGGGGCCGGTGGGTCCGACCGTCTTTGTCGCGCTCTGGGTGAATATGTTGAAATACGAGAACTCCGCGCCGTAGCCGGATTCGTCGTGATAGATCACGCTTATTTTCGGTCCGGCGGAAAAGCCTTGCCAAAACTGGTTGCTGTTGAACGCTTCGGCGGCCGAGGCGGAGGCGTTCTGCGTAGCGGCAAACTGCGTGCCGCCCGGCAGGAGTCCGACGAGCGGTTGATTTGCGCCGCCCGTTCGGCCCAAGACGAGCGTCTCGGCCGAGAACGTCCATCGCGGCGCGCTCGGCGTCGGGTCGACCGGATTTTGGTCGGACGACGGGAACGACCCGTCGCCAGCCGCCGCCCAGTCGGAAATGCGCTCTTGCGCTCTGGCCGCGCCGACGGTCACGAGCGGCGCGGCGAACAGAGAACACAGGAAGCAAGCGGCGACAAACCCAGGTCTATGCCGAAACGACGCAAGACATGTTCTCATGCGACCCGCCCCCTCAACGTGGCCACACGCTTTGCTTGCGCGTTGTTCTTCCCCGCAGCCGTTCCGGGGATCCCCCTAACCGTCACACCGATTCGACCACGCTAAGGTCTCAGCGTACTCCAGCGTGACCGATTCGTTTCGCCGTTCGAGCCAAGCGGGGCGCGGCGCGTTGCCGCACTCGCCTTGGCCCGACGGCAGTTGTTCGGCCCTCAGCTGAATCGGTTACCGATGCGCGGCGCCATCAAGGTCCTGCTCGCCCGCCGCGGCATGTTGATGACCGCGTGTTGACCTCGTGCGCAATCGGGCCAGCGACCGGGACGACGCGCGTTCTCAGCGCAGGACGCCACCGTATCCTCGGCTTGCCATATTGAGTGCGGCCTGAGCGCCTCGAAAAATGCTGGCGGCATCTACAACATTAGAGGGTCGCCGCCGCTGCCGATCCGGCGAACAGACCAGCGGTCGGGTGCCAAACCGGTCAGAAACGTCCGCCTGCCACCCATGGTCGCCGAAAGCGCCTCGCCGGCATCGCGTCCGCTTTCGAGAACCGCCGCATTGGCCTGGACCGGCAGTAATGGGCGCCAAGCCGACGTCCGCTCCGGCCCAAGTCGGCAACGCACTTCGGTAACCTTGCCGCGCGAACGCTGAGAAAGGACTGGCGTTCGGTTCGAAAGGGAGCATGTGTGTGGGCGTGGGCCGTCGACGAAGCCGCCCAGCAAACCCTCCGCCCCGGCGATCGCGCCGATCCGGGGCTCGTGTCAGTGACGGGCCTGGATTGGCTGGGCCCTTTCAGACGTAGAGGGTTCAAATCATGACCACCAAGCTTACCGATACGCGGCTCCTCATGTTGAGCGCCGCCGCACAGCGCGAAGATCGTATTCTGGCAATGCCGCCAAGACTGAAAGGCGGGGCGGCGCAGAAAGCCGCGGCCAAGTTGATCGCCGCGGGCCTTGTGAAAGAGACCAAGGCGAAGACGAGAGCGCCGGCATGGCGTCGCAATGCGGAGACCGAGCAGTCCTACGCACTGAAGCTGACAGCCGCGGGTCTGAAGGCAAGCGCGATCGACGAAGCCCTGGCCGCGAGTACGACGGCCGTAGAAACGACTCCGAAAGAAGGCGCTGAAGTCGCAGACACAACGCCGGCCGCTCTAGCTCCTCGTGAAGGAGCCAAAATATCGCGGGTGGTCGGGCTGCTCCAGCGCGACAACGGCGCGACGCTGGATGAGGTCATCGCCGCGACGGGGTGGCTGCCGCACACCTCCAGGGCGGCTCTGACCGGCCTTCGCAAGCGCGGCTATGCGATCGAGAAGCATCGGCGCGCGGAAGGCCGTCGAGGCTACATCATCGCTGCGGCTTCGCCGACGTGAGGCACGAGCACGTGCACTCGGTTTCGAAAATCGCGCCGCCACTGTCAGCGCCAGCGCTGATCCCCGGCTATGTCATCGATCGTGCGCAGATCGACGCGGAACTCGAGGCTCTGGAGAGACTCGGTCTCGACGAACTTCGTTTGCAATGGCGCAATCGATGGGGCCAGCTCGCGCCGGCCCATCTTTCTCGCGCGCTGCTTTTTCGGCTGATGGCCTATCGCATCCAGGCGGACGCGTTCGGCGATCTGGATCGGCAGACCGCCAAAATGCTCGATCGTCTGGCGGCCAAGGAGATCGAGGATAGGGCATCGGTCGAAACCAAAGCGGCGGAAGCGTCCAACCCGTCCATCCCTTCCCCGTCGAAGACAAGGGGATCGGAATCGCCGCTGGTGCTGAAGCCGGGCGCTCTGCTGACGCGGGAGTGGCAGGGGCGCATCGAACGGGTCATGGCGCTGGAGGACGGTTTCGCATGGAACGGGAAGACCTATGCGAGTCTTTCCGCCGTGGCCTTCGCCATCACCGGCGTGAAATGGAACGGCCATCGGTTCTTCTTCGGCCCGAATGGCCGCGGCGCAGGTAGCGGCCGCGGCGGGAAATCAGGGGGAATCCGGCAGGAGATCAGGCGAGATCCAAGTTCGTCCGCCGGGGCGGCGCCATGACGCTGGCGACGCCAAAGATCCAACGCTGCGCGATCTACACTCGCGTCTCGACAGATCAGGGCCTCGAGCAGGAGTTCAACTCCCTACATGCGCAGCGTGAGGCCGCCCAGGCCTATATCAAAAGCCAGGCCCATGAGGGATGGAAGCTGATCCGCGATCACTATGACGACGGCGGATTCTCCGGCGGTTCAATGGAAAGACCGGCCCTGCAGAAACTGCTGGCCGACATCAAAGAGCGCCGGATCGACATCGTCGTCGTCTACAAGGTCGATCGCCTGACCCGATCGCTCACCGACTTCGCCAAACTCGTCGAGCTTTTCGACGAGCACGGCGTCTCCTTCGTGTCGGTGACCCAGTCCTTCAATACAACCAGCAGCATGGGGCGATTGACCCTCAATGTGCTGCTGTCCTTCGCCCAGTTCGAGCGCGAGGTCACGGGCGAGCGGATCCGGGACAAGATCGCCGCGTCCAAGAAGAAGGGCATTTGGGTCGGCGGCGTGGTGCCGCTGGGCTATGAGGTCAAGGGCAAGAAGCTGATCGTCAATGAGGAGGAAGCCGGAACCGTCCGTCTGATCTTCGAACGATACCTCGCGCTGGGGTCGCTGCCGGCGCTGCAGCGGGAATTGAGGACGCAAGGGATCGTCACCCGAAAGAGAACCTTGTCGTCGGGAAAAGTCATCGGCGGTGTCAGCCTGACCAACGGCCCCTTGGGCTACATGCTGCGCAATCGGGTTTATCTCGGCGAGATCAACCACCGCGACCAGAGTTATCGCGGCGAGCATCAGCCGATCCTCGACCCTGCCCTTTTCGATCAGGTCCAGGCCCGGCTCGACGAGAACCGCCGCGGCCGTCGTCTCAAGAACGAGCATTCGCGGGCGCTGCTTCTGGGCAAACTCTATGATGATCGCGGGAACCGAATGACGCCCAGCTACGCGATCAAGAAGGGCGTTCGCTATCGCTACTATGTCTCCTGCATGCTCGCGCAAGGCCGCAAGGACGAGGCAGGCTCGGTCTCCCGCATCGCCGCCAGCGAGATCGAGACCATCATGATGGATGCTTTGGCGACGCTCGTCCCGGCCTCGGAGGAATCGGCGGAATTGGATCGCTCCGGTCCGGCGACCAACGAGAACCGTCCCCTACCGAGCACGCCACCTCGGGTCGAGGGCCGGCCCCAGCAGCTCTCCGACAAGGCGAGCATCGAAAGATACGTCGATCGAATCATGGTCGGCGCCCGATCGATTGAGATCCGATTTGTCGAGAGCGCCCGGGCTGCGGCTCAATCCGGCTCGATCACTATTCTCTGGCAGCCCGTGCCATTTCGCCGCAAGCGCGAGCTGATTCAGCCTGTGGATGGCGCTCGGCCGATCCGGGCCGAGGCGCGTGGGAGGCTACTCGCCGCCATCGCCAGGGGCAGAAGCTGGCTCGAAGAAATCTCGTCTGATCCGGCGACCCGGCTCGAACTCATCGCCGCGCGCGAGGGCCTCCCCGAACGATCGGCGCGCTCGATCTTGTCGCTTGCTTTCCTCGCTCCGGACATTGTCAAAGCCACTGTCAATGGAACGCTGCCGAGGGGATTTGGCGTCTCCCGGCTGATCGATCTTCCGACCAAATGGGCGGAGCAGCGAAGAGCGCTCGGGCTGTCAGCGCGATCCTGACGCCGAACTTACCGCGAAAAACCCGACCCGATCGAATCCCCCTCGCCTGCAAAGGTGACGGGCGGCGGGCGTGTCCAGCGCTCTTTCTCCCATCGCAATGAACCAAGGTTGGCTTCCGGGAGGTTCGGAACGCTGCTCATCCTGAGGATGCGCAGGGGTCGCTAAATCGACCCGCGTCGTCGCCTTCTCGAACCGGTCTCCCATCGAATGCGAACCAGTCTCCGTCGAGCGCAATGCATCTGCCCACGGAGGAAGAATTTTGACGGCGGAGACCGGTGCGCGAGTTCCCACCATTCGGGCGCATTGGAGACGGGCGTACGCCGGAAATCATCTCTCCGCGCCGCTAAGCCACGGAAATCACGTGCGTTCCCTGGTGAGGCGCAGAAATGCCGATTTCGGGAGAGTGGTTGGTGGAGCCAGACGGAATCGAACTGCGAACCTCTCTCTCGATGGATTCGCAGATTCTGGCAGATTGCCGACGAGTTTGACGGCTCGCGGCCTGCGTTGGAGAAGTTGGGAGAGGAAGCGGCTCGCGCCTATTCGATTCTGTAGCCGAGCGCCCGATACCCGGCCCTTCGCTTTGCCGCCATCCTTGCCAACAGAGGGACATGTTCGTCCACGTAATCGACGACGAGCGCATCGGTCTTGCCGTCGTGCCGCCGGTGCAACCGTCCGACGTACTGCGCCAGCGTTCCTTTCCAGGAAATCGGCATGGTGAGGAATAATGTGTCGAGCCTGGCATCGTCGAAGCCTTCGCCGAGGTAGCGGCCTGTCGCGAGAATGAGTCGCTCCTGGCCGACCGACGCGCGAAGGATCGCATGGGACGCGTCGCGCTCGGTCTTCGACATGCCACCCCTCAGAACAACCAAGTTCCGAACAAAGCGCGAAAGGCGATCCTGAAGGTAGTCCAAGTGGTCTCGGCGCTCGGTCAGAATGACCGGCGAACGCTTGGCGTCGAGCGCCTTCAAAACGTCGTCAAAAATTAGGTCATTGCGCGATTCGTCCATGGCGAGAGCCGCGTAAACGGCGGCGATCGGCGGGCGATCAGCGCTCTCCAATGTCGCCGGCAGCCGGAATTTCGTGGCGCGAACCTTGGCGCGATGGGCGAGCCCATTTTCGGCGGCCAGAGCCTTGGCATCGACGCGATGGCGTATAGGTCCGCATTGCATGAAGATGATTGGATGGTGACCGTCCTTCCTGGCGACGGTGGCGGACAGGCCAAGGACAAATTTCGCCTTCGACCGTTTGGCGGCCAGTTCGAAGCTCGACGCCGACAGATGATGGCATTCATCGACGACAAGGTGGCCATAGTCGGCGACGATGTCCGCAGCTTCGCCGCCGCGCACGAGACTTTGAATCAGCGCGACGTCAATGATGCCGGTCGGCTTGCGGCGCCCACCGCCGATGACGCCGATGCACTTCGGATCGATCTTGAGGAACGCCTTCAGACGCTCCACCCACTGAGAAAGCAATTCCCGGCGATGAACGAGAACGAGCGCACTTCGCGCCCGGTGGGCGATCAGTGCTGCGGCGACAACCGTCTTGCCAAAGGCCGTCGTCGCCGCCAGTACGCCGATGTCGTGCCGCGCCAGCGCCTCGAAGGCTTTGACCTGTTGACCGCGCAACTCGCCGTCGAACAGCGCATCCGGCGGGAGGGGCTGGCCGGCGGATCGGACGTCTTCGATCGCGGCCTCGACGCCGCGATCAGTCAGCAGCTGGATGACGTCATCGAGGCAGCCGCGCGGCAAACCCACATGGCGAGAATGCAGTTCGGCGCAGGAGATAATGCGAGGCTTACCAAAGGTGGGCAGCCGCATCGCCTGCGCACGGTAGAATTCCGGATTCTGGAAGGCGGCCACTCGAACAAGCCGCGCCACCATGGCTGACGGCAGTTCCATGCGATCGACGTAGAGCTGATCTGCGAGGGTCAAAGTGACTTTGGCCGGCAACGGCGCGCCGATCGATCCTGGCTCTCGGCGCCGAGATGGGGTCATCTTCCACGGCTCTACGGCGTCCTCCTCGTCAACCGGCATCCGAACGCTCAGAACCGCACCCCGCGCCTCCGCTTCGCCGACGATTTTGTACGCGCTCTCGGCAGAAAGCCGAGGCACCGAGGATAGGAACGCCCATTGATCCTCGTATGGGCAAAGCGCCCGGTCGACGAACAGGCTGTTGCCCTTCTCCCGCGCCCTGCGCTGCAAAGGGAGAGCGATCAGATTTCCGAAACCGCCGATCGGCATCACATCTTGGCTTGGAAAGAAGCGATCGTATGAAGCGAAGCCGATCTCTGGACGGCGCTCCATGGTCGCGGTGATTAGCATCGCGCCGAGTTGACGAGCAACGCGCGCCGAGATCGGCGCGGAAAAGAATATCCATACGTGACCGCCGTTGCCGGATCGGGAACGTTCGAGCGCGGCGGGTACTCCCTTGGCCAAGCTGGTTTCAAGCACCGCCAAGGCGTCGTCGGCCCAATTTTCCTTGTCGAAATCGGCTGCAAGAAACCAACAAGTTTCGTCGAGCAGCATTGGGTAAACGCCAGCGACGAAGTCGCCGCCCAACGAGCGAGCGCCGTCGCCCCCGCGTAAGTGTCGTTCGATGATCTCGTCCGACACAGATATAAACGCTTGGTTTGGGCACTCGCCACATCTGATCTGCGGCTTATTGCATATGCCTTTCAGCCATTCGTTCGCGCAGGCGGGGGCGTAGCCGCCCTTGCCGGTCTTTCGGTTCTCCCAGCGAACCGGGAACACGTCCACACGGCCTGCGAACAGGCGGCGAAAGAGCGACACCTTTTCGGCCGAGGGCGAGGCCGAAGTGACCACGGCGATCGCATTTATGTTCGACGGCGCGATCTCGGCGCAGGGGAATAGCGACGGCTGACGCTCTAATTCATCGAGTCTGGCTTCAAGCGCAATCCGTTCGGAATCGAGCGCGTGCAATCGCGCTCGAACTCGCACGATTTCCTCGTCGCTATTGCGATTCGCTTCTCGTGACATCGGTTGAAGAATCCAAGCAACAGGCTACGCAGCATAATTCAGCCGGGACCAAAGCCGCCAGGGGCGCGGACATAGGGGCGCGGACATAGGTGTGGCGCCGACACAAGAAAAGGATCCTGGTCAGCGCCGTGCCCTTCACGAGGCTGGGAATCTCGTGAGGTTAGACTGGTCGCGGTCGCGGACCAGCAGGCGACTTGGCGCCCCTTCGAAACGAGGCCGCGGATCGCGGATTTGGCGCGAGAGGCGATTTCACGCAGGGAATTTCAAACGGGCTCACGGGCAGACCGTGAGCGCTAACCATGAACCACCGACTGCCCCGTAAACGTCAGATTTCACTCGCTTTCTGACCGTCGAAGAGCAATGGTCGCGACGCGCTCAGGCGCCTGCAGACACGACCCGCCGATGAGTTGATCGGTGAATTCTTCGGCCCCGCCCGGCTCGTCTCCGGCTCGGGGCTCGCGGTGGTGACGGCGACAGCGCCGTTTAAACCGAGAGGGTGATCCCGATGAATTCTCCTGCCAAACTTACCGACACGCAACTTATGATTCTGTCGGCCGCGTCGCAACGCGAGGATCGCTGCCTCGTTGCGCCGAAGAACCTGAAGGGCGGCGCGGCGCAGAAGGTCGCGGCCAAGCTTCTGGCGGCCGGCCTGGTGCGCGAGATCAAAGCGAAGACCGGAATGGCGCTCTGGCGCCGCGACGAGGAAGCGGGTCAAGCGTATTCCTTAAAGCTGACCGCCGCCGGACTGAAGGCCATCGCGGTCGACGAAGGCGACTCGCAGCCCAGTGCAAACACCAGCGCTTCGCCGAGCGCGAACGAGGATTCGTCGAAAGCGAAGGATGCGGCGAATATGGCGGCGACCACGAGCGCAAGGACCGCGCGAACATCGCCGGTGCCCCGCCAAGGCACGAAGATCGCGCGCGTCATCGCGTTGCTCCAACGCGATCAGGGCGCGAAGTTGGACGAACTGATCGCCGCCACGGGTTGGTTGCCGCATACCGCGCGAGCGGCGCTGACCGGCCTACGCCATCGCGGCTACGACGTCCGCCTGGAGCGCGGCGAGAAAGGGTGCGCCTCGGTCTACCGCGCCTTCGCGCCCCTCGCGATGGCCTCGTGATCGCCATGCGGTCGAGTGCGACAATCTTGGCTCGGCGGCCGAAGGACAATTCGGCCACCGGCCTGTATGAACGGACCGCCGCCCAGTCCGGCGGCCTCGGACCGCGCGGCTCCGAGTCGCCGCCGATCGGTGCTGACGCTGAGGGCGGGGCTACGGCGAACGCGCCGGACAGCACGAGCCCGCTGTCGGATCGCCTCGCGGTCTTGGCCGGGCTCAGCCTCGCAGACCTGCGTCTGGAATGGCGGCGACTCTTTCGAGCCGAGCCGCCAAGGATGAGCCGCGACATCATGATTCGCGCCATCGCTTATAGGCTGCAGGAAATCGCCCACGGCGGCTTGTCCAATGTGACGCAGCGGCGGCTGATGACTCTGTCGAACCAACTCGAAACCGCCGGACGGATTGCACCGCTTCCAGGCCCCCGGATTAAGCCCGGCTCGCGCCTCGTTCGCGAATGGCGCGGGCGAACCCACACGGTCTGCGTCACCGACGACGGCTTCGAGTTTCAAGGCAAGACCTACCGATCGTTGACCAAGATCGCGCGCGACATTACCGGAGCCCAATGGTCCGGGCCCCGATTCTTCGGGCTGGCGAAAAGGTCGGCGACCGCGACGGCGACGACCGACAAAGTCTCGAACGGCACGGAGACGATCGTGGAGCCCTCCAATGGCTGAGCCTCGCCAAAACACCTCCCCGGCGCGCGTGAGGCTCCGCTGCGCCGTCTACACCCGCAAATCTTCGGAGGAGGGCCTCGAGCAGGAGTTCAACTCGCTCGACGCACAGCGCGAAGCCTGCGAGGCCTATGTCACGAGCCAGAAGCACGAGGGTTGGACGGCCCTCCCCACACTCTACGACGACGGCGCCTATTCCGGCGGCACGATGGATCGCCCGGCGCTGCAAAGGATGCTAGACGACATTCGCGCCGGCAGAATCGACGTTGTCGTCGTCTACAAGGTCGATCGGTTGACGCGATCGCTGGCCGATTTCGCCAAGATCGTCGAGGTTTTTGACGCGCAGGGCGTGTCGTTCGTCTCCGTCACCCAGGCGTTCAACACCACCACCAGCATGGGCCGCCTCACGCTCAACGTGCTGCTCTCCTTCGCCCAGTTCGAGCGCGAGGTCACGGGCGAGCGCATTCGCGACAAGATCGCCGCGTCGAAAAAGAAGGGCATGTGGATGGGCGGGCTGCCCTCGCTCGGCTACGACGTCAAAGACCGCAAATTGATCGTCAACGAAGCGGAAGCGGCGGCTGTGCGCCACATCTTTCGGCGCTACCTCGAGCTCGGGGCCGTGCGCGCCTTGCGGGATGATCTCGCCGCTGCGGGCGTCGTCAGCAAGCGCCGCACCGCGGCGGATGGAAGCCCCTATGGCGGCCAAAGGTTTTCGCGCGGGGCGCTGTATCTGATGTTGAAGAACCGGATCTATCGCGGTGAGATCGTCCATAAGGGTAAAGCCTTCCCTGGCGAGCACGCGGCGATCGTTGACGAAGAGCTGTGGCGGCGGGTGCAAAGCCATCTCGAAGAGAACCGGCTCGAGCGACGCGAGGGCGACAGCACGATTGCCCCGAGCCTGCTGACCGGCATCGTGTTCGACGCCAGTTCCGAATCCATGACGCCGACGCATGCGGTGAAAAAGGGGACGCGGTATTGCTACTACATCTCCCGCCGCCTCATCACCGGTCCCGCGGCGGTGGGTTCGCATGGTCAACGGGTCCCGGCGTCAAATCTCGAAGCGCTTGTCATCGGCCGCCTGCGCGCTCTCTTCGCTGATCCCGTCGAAATCCTGAATGCGATCTCGAAGGACGAACGCGATGCCCCGGTGCAAAAGAGGCTTCGAGACGCGGCGGCTGCGCTCTCTGCTCGGTGGGATCGTCTGCCGACGGAATCGCTGCACGACTTGACGCGCTCCGTCCTCGTCAGGGCGCAGGTTCACGCCGATCGCGTCGATCTTGACGTCGGCTCGGCGCGATTGGTCAGCCGGCTTCTGAACGAAGGCGACGGCGACGGGATCGCCGATGGGAATCGGGCACCGTACGCGAACGCCGATGGCGCCGAAGAGCCGCTGATCAGGCTGAGCATTCCCGCGAGCCTGAAGCGAACCGGCAAGGAGATGAAGTTCATCGTCGATGGCGTCGC
>JBEKLU010000111.1:0-20050 GCA_050010035.1 Roseiarcus sp. | reverse complement strand
GGTTTCGGCTTCATTCAGCCGGATGACGGCGGCAAGGACGCCTTCGTTCATGTCAGCGCGATCGAACGGGCGGGCATGAGCGACTTGCGCGAAGGTCAGAAGATCAGCTTCGAGCTGGTCACCGACACGCGCTCGGGCAAAATGTCCGCGGATAAGCTCCAAGCCGTTTGAACGAGGCGATGGATCATGCTGACCGGCGACCGCGGATGTACCGGCGTCGGCGGCGATGGGTCTGCGCCGCGCGTCCGGCGATGGGAAGGGTCAGGATCGCTCCTGACCCTTTTTTCGTGTTTTCTTTTCTGCGAGGCGCCAAGTCATGACTCGGCATAAATTCGCGATCGGGCAAATCGTCGACTTCGACACAAGGGTCACGCCATTGCCGAGACCCAGGGGTCCCTATGAGGTGATGCGCGTGCTGCCGGCGGAAGACGTCAGGTCGCGCACGTACCGCATCAAGAGCAAGGCCGAGCCTTTCGAGCGTAGCGCCAAGGAATACGAAATCGTCGCCGTTAGGACAGCCACAACAATAACTGCGTCACTTTCGTTGCCTTGGCCCGCCGCCTGAACGGCCGGATGATCGAGAGAGGATTCAGTTAATGTTGCCGCTGTCCTTAGCTCGCCAGCGACCGAACGAGCCGCGATCTTTGGTGAGGCGGCCGGCGCCGATCGCACGCGCTGACGACGGGCGCCCATCGGGAACGCGGGTTGGCACTCTCTTGTAACGAGTGCCAACAATCGCCATTTACCCAGTGCGTCGAACGCATGCCGAGAGCCGGGGCATTTTGCCTCGAGCCGGCTTTGCATGTCGACCGGAAACGGGTCCCATGAAATTTCGTCCGCTGCACGACCGCGTCGTGATCCGCCGCATTGAGGGCGAGGACAAGACCAAGGGCGGGATACTCATCCCCGACACCGTCAAGGAGAAGCCGCAAGAGGGCGAAGTCGTCGCCGTCGGGCCCGGCGCGCGGGACGAAAGCGGCAAGCTCATCGCGCTCGAGGTCAAAGCCGGCGATCGCGTGCTGTTCGGAAAATGGTCCGGCTCCGAGGTCAAGATCGACGCCGAGGATCTCCTGATCATGAAAGAGTCCGACATCTTAGGGGTGATCGAACGCCCGACCGCCGCCAAGAAGGCCGCCTGAACGACGCCCGCCCGCCTTTCAACGATTGGAGCGAAAACCATGTCCGCCAAAGACGTACGTTTTTCCACCGATGCACGCGAGCGCATGCTGCGCGGCGTCGAAATTCTCAACAACGCCGTCAAGGTGACGCTCGGCCCCAAGGGCCGCAACGTCATTCTCGACAAGTCCTACGGCGCGCCGCGCATCACCAAGGACGGCGTCACCGTCGCCAAGGAAATCGAGCTCGTCGACAAATTCGAGAACATGGGCGCGCAGATGGTGCGCGAAGTCGCCTCGAAGACCAATGATCTCGCTGGCGACGGCACGACGACCGCGACTGTCCTGGCTGCGTCGATCATGCGCGAGGGCCTCAAGCTGGTCGCCGCCGGGATGAACCCGATGGACCTGAAGCGCGGCATCGACATCGCGGTGACGGCGGTGGTCAAAGACATCGAGCGCCGCGCCAAGAAGGTGCAGTCCTCGGAGGAGATCGCCCAAGTCGGCACGATCGCGGCCAATGGCGACACGTCGATCGGCGAAATGATCGCCAAGGCGATGAAGAAAGTCGGCAACGAGGGCGTCATCACCATCGAGGAAGCCAAGACCGCCGAGACCGAACTCGACGTCGTCGAGGGCATGCAGTTCGATCGCGGCTATCTCTCGCCTTACTTCGTCACCAACGCTGAAAAAATGATCGTCGAATTGGAGGATCCCTATATCCTCATTCACGAGAAGAAGTTGTCCTCGCTACCGGCGTTGCTGCCGATCCTCGAGGCGGTCGTTCAGGCGGGAAAACCACTGCTTATCATCGCGGAGGATATCGACGGCGAGGCGTTGGCGACGCTCGTCGTCAACAAGCTGCGCGGCGGCCTCAAGGTCGCGGCGGTCAAGGCCCCTGGGTTCGGCGATCGGCGCAAGGCCATGCTCGAGGACATCGCCGTCTTAAGCGCGGGCGGCGTGATCGCCGAGGACCTCGGCGTCAAGCTCGAGAAGGTCACGCTCGACATGCTGGGTCGGGCCAAGCGCGTGCGCATCGAAAAAGAGAACACGACGATCATCGACGGCGCCGGCAAGAAGTCCGACATCGAAGCGCGAATCGCTCAGATCAAGTTGCAGATCGAGGAGACGACCTCGGACTACGACAAGGAGAAGCTCCAGGAGCGTTTGGCGAAATTGTCGGGCGGCGTCGCGATCATCCGCGTCGGCGGTTCGACCGAGGTCGAGGTCAAGGAGAAGAAGGATCGCGTCGACGATGCGGTGAACGCCACCAAGGCCGCGGTCGCGGAAGGCGTCGTTCCCGGCGGCGGCGTCGCGCTTCTGCGCGCCAAGGCCGCGCTCGGCAAGCTCAGCGATGCAAACGAAGACGTTCAATCCGGCATCAACATCGTCCTCAGGGCGCTCGAAGCGCCGATCCGTCAGATCGTCGAGAATTCGGGCGTCGAGGGCTCGATCGTGGTGGGAAAGATCCTGAGCGAGAAATCGCAGACCTACGGCTTCGACGCCCAGAGCGAGCAATATGTCGACATGCTCAACGCCGGCATTCTCGATCCCGCCAAGGTGGTGCGGATCGCGCTGCAAGACGCGGCTTCGATCGCCGGCCTGATGATCACGACCGAAGCCATGGTCACGGAAAGGCCGAAGAAAGAGGCTCCGGCTATGCCCGGCGGCGGCATGGGCGGGATGGATTATTGATCGCCTGATACAGGTCGGGATGAAAGACACTCGCGACGCGCCAAACAGGCGCGCCGCGAGCCTGCCGTGGGGAGGAATCCGTCCTCCCCTCATCGCCGCCGTGTCTCGCTCTCTTCATCGCGAGAACCGGCGTTGACGCTGGCCGCCCGGCGCGCCTGCCGCGATCCGCAAACGCATCTTGGCGGGTTCGCCCCTCGCGTCGCAGGGGACCCGTTCACGTCGCAGACGTTTCTGCGAAATCCGCTCATGCGGGCTCATCGCGCTCTCATCGCGCGGCGGAAAGGTCAAATTGAACGCTTTTGCACGCCACGCCTTCGAAAGCGTGAGGCGGTCGTCGCCCTGGGACAACCGGGAGCCCATTCGTGAAGAGCTGTTCGGCGTCGAGCGCCTAGAGGAGCATGCGCGAAGTCTTGCGCTCGCGCAGATCGTGTCGTCCAGGACGATCAAGGGTCAGCCGCTGGCGCGGCGGCTTGCCGACAATGGCGTCGTTCTGCTCGAGGCTTATCGCGCTATCGTCAAGGCGATCAACGAGGGTCGCGCCATAACGCCAGCGGCGGAATGGCTCGTCGACAATTATCATCTCGTCGAGAAGCAAATTCGCGAGCTTCGCTCGGACCTGCCGCCCGGCTATTACCGTCAGCTTCCCAAGCTCGCCTCGGGTCCCTTCGCCGGCTATCCCCGCGTCTTCGGCATGGCTTGGGCCTTCGTCGCCCATACCGACAGCCGTTTCGACTCCGAGATGCTGATTCGCTACGTCAGGGCCTATCAGGAGGTGCAGCCGCTCACCATCGGCGAACTCTGGGCGGTGTCGATCACGCTGCGGATCGTGCTGGTCGAAAACCTCGGACGCCTCGCGCAGCAGATCACGCAAAGCCGCGCGGCGCGCTACGTGGCGGACGGCCTCGCCGACCGTTTGCTCGGGACCGGGGGACGACCCGCCGAGTCCGTCGCCGTCGTCCTTTTCGCCCATGAGCGGGCGCCGCTTTCGCAAGCGCTCGCGGTTCAGCTCGTGCATCGATTGCGCGACCAGGATCCGAAGATCACGCCGGCGTTGACATGGCTCGACCAGCGTCTGGCGATCCAGGGCACGACGACCGAAGCGGTGGTGCGCGACGTCCATCGCCGACAAGGCGCCTCCAACGTCACCGTGCGCAACATCATCACCAGCTTGCGCCTGATTTCCGATGTCGACTGGAAGCAATTGTTCGAGCGGCTCAGCCTCGTCGACGCTGTCTTTGCCGCCGACAGCCCGTTTGAGGATATGGATTTTCCCACGCGCACGCTCTACCGCAGCGCGGTCGAGGAACTGGCGCGCGGCTCGAAACGCACGGAGCTGGATATCGCCAGCGCCGCGGTGCTCACGGCGAGTGGCGAGCGGCTCGCAGCTCCGACGGCCGAGCAGGCGCGGCGCGGCGATCCGGGCTACCATCTGCTTGCGGGCGGCCGCCGCGCCTTTGAAGCGGCCATCTCTTATCGCCCGCCCTTGCGAAATTGGGTGGCCCGGCTCAACCGGTCGCTTGGCGTCGGCGGCTATGTGACGGCGATTTCTCTCGTCGCTGCGACGCTCCTTGCCGCGCCGCTGCTCGCCCTTGCCGCGGCCGGAATCAGCCTGGCCGTTCTCGGCCTGCTTGGCGTCCTCGGCGCCGTTCCCGCCATCGACGCCGCCATCGCCCTGGTCAATCGCGGGGTCAACCTTGGTTTCGCCGCGACGCTGCTGCCCGGTCTGGAACTGCGCGACGGCGTTCCCGCGCATCTGCGCACGCTCGTCGCGGTGCCGACGCTGCTGACGACGCTGGAAGCCATCGAAGAGCAAATCGAGCGGCTGGAGATCCATCACCTCGCGAGCCCGGAGGGCGATCTGCATTTCGCGCTGGTTTCCGACTGGGCCGACGCCGCCAACGAACATGCCGACGGCGACGCGGCGCTCGTCGCCGCGGCGGCGGAAGGCGTTGCGCGTCTCAATCGGCGCTACGGCCCGGCGCCGGGCGGCGCCCGCTTTCTGCTTCTGCATCGCCGTCGCGTCTGGAACGAAGGCGAAGCGCGGTGGATCGGCTGGGAGCGCAAGCGCGGCAAGCTGCATGAGCTGAATCGGCTGCTGCGCGCCGCGACCGACACCACTTTCATCGACGTCGGCGCCGGGCCGCCCGTCGCGCCAACCGATATTCGCTACGTCGTGACGCTCGACGCGGACACGCGATTGCCGCGCGATGCGGTGCGCCGCCTGATCGGCAAGATGGCGCATCCGCTGAACCGGCCGCGCCTCGACACGGCCGGCGGCAGGGTCGTGGAAGGCTATGCGGTGTTGCAGCCCCGCGTCACGCCTTCGCTGCCGATCGGCCGGGAGGGCTCGCTGTTCCAGCGCATCTTCTCCAGCTTGAGCGGGATCGACCCCTACGCCTCGGCCGTTTCCGACGTCTATCAGGATCTGTTCGGCGAAGGCTCGTATGCTGGCAAAGGCATCTATGACGTCGACGCTTTCGAGGCCGCGCTCGCGGGCCGGGCGCCGGACTCGACTCTGCTCAGCCACGATCTGTTCGAAGGCGTGTTCGCGCGCGCCGGCCTCGTCTCCGACATCGAAGTCGTCGAGGAATTCCCGGCCCGCTACGACGTCGGCGCTCTTCGCCATCACCGCTGGGCGCGCGGCGACTGGCAATTGCTGCCCTGGATCCTCGGTCGCGCGCCGGTCCAAGCGGGCGCGGAGCGCGCGCCGAGCGCCATTCCCGCGATCGGCCGCTGGAAGATGCTCGACAATCTGCGCCGAACGCTCTCGGCGCCCGCGGCGGTTCTCGCTCTGCTCGCCGGTTGGACTTTGCCGCTTCACGCGGCGCTGGTCTGGACCCTTTTCGTCGTCCTGACGATCGTGCTGCCGACCCTCATTCCGGTCATAGCGGCCATTCCGCCGCGCCGCCCGGGCGTGACGATATCAAGCCATGTGCGCGCGCTCGGCGGCGATCTCCGCCTCGCCGTGACTCTTTCGGCGCTGACCATCGCGTTCCTGGCGGACCAGGCGTGCCTGATGGGCGACGCGATCGGCCGCACCCTGTGGCGCCTGGGCGTGACCCGGCGGCATCTGCTCGAATGGGTTCCGGCCGCTCAGGCGACGATCGGCCCTCGTCTCGACCTCATGGGCTTCATGCGCCGCACGGCGGGGGCGATCGTCGTCGGCGCCGTCGCCGCGATCGTCGCTTTGGCCTTCGGCCGCGGGTCGTGGCCCTTGGCGCTTCCCTTCGCCGCGCTCTGGGTCGCCTCGCCGGCCGTCGCGCGCCGAGTCAGCCTGTCCCCTGACGCGGCCGCTCACCTCCCCATGTCCGACGCCGATGCGAAGGCGCTGAGGAGGATCGCGCGCCGCACCTGGCGGTTCTTCGAGGCTTTCGTCACCACGACCGACAATATGTTGCCGCCCGACAATTTTCAGGACAACCCGGCGCCGGCGATCGCGCATCGGACGTCGCCGACCAATCTCGGCCTCTATCTCCTTTCCGTCGTCAGCGCTCGCGACTTCGGCTGGATCGGGACCGACCAGGCGATCGAACGGCTCGAGACGACGCTTGCGACGATGAGCGGCCTGCAACGCTTCCGCGGACACTTCTACAATTGGTACGATACGCGCGATCTCAGCCCGCTCGATCCCAGGTACGTGTCCACCGTCGACAGCGGCAATTTGGCCGGACACCTCATCGCGTTGGCGAATGCGTGCCGCGAATGGCGAGACCACCCGTTTGCGGCGCAGCGCCGCCTCGACGGCGTCGCCGACGCTCTCGACATAACCTGCGCGGAGTCCGCCCGCCTGCGCGACGGCGGCCAGACCCAGACCGTGACCTTGCGCCAGCTCGACGATGCGCTCGCCGTGGTGGCGCTCGCCGTGCGACAGGCGCCGCTTTCCGACGACGATCTTGCCACTCGACTCGTTGGTCTCTCCGCCGATGCCGAGATCATGATCGACATCGCCGGGGCGCTGGCGATCGAACGCGGCGCCGGCAGCGGCGCCGACATGCTGTTTTGGGCTGAGGCCACTCTGAATGCGATCGACGCGCACCGCCACGATCTCGCGCAGTCCACGGATGCGGCTCGCTCCCTGGCCGCGCGGCTCTCGATCCTGGAAAGCACGGCGCGGACGATGGCGCTGGCGATGGACTTCGGCTTCTTGTTCGACCGCAGCCGCCAGTTGCTGTCGATCGGTTTTCTTGCGCCCGAAGGCGCGCTCGATTCGAATTGTTACGATCTCCTGGCTTCCGAGGCTCGGCTCGCCAGCTTTTTTGCGATCGCCAAAGGCGACGTCGCGGCCAAGCATTGGTTCCGGCTCGGCCGCGCCGCGACGCCCGTCGCGCACGGCGCCGCGTTGATTTCGTGGTCGGGATCGATGTTCGAGTATCTGATGCCCTCGCTCGTCATGCGCGCGCCGGCAGGGAGTTTGCTCGAGCAGACCAACCGCCTGATCGTCCGGCGCCAAATCGATTACGCCGCGAAGCTGGGCCTGCCATGGGGCGTATCCGAATCCACTTACAACGCCCGCGACCTCGAGCTGACTTACCAATATTCGAACTTCGGCGTGCCCGGCCTCGGGTTGAAGCGAGGTCTGGGCGAAAATCGGGTGATCGCCCCCTACGCCACCGCTCTGGCGGCGATGGTCGATCCGCGCGCCGCCGCGGCCAATCTGGCGCGTTTGGCCGAGGCCGGCGCGCAAGGTCGCTACGGTTTCTACGATGCGCTGGACTATACGCCGGCGCGCGTGCCCGAGGGCGAAAGCGTCGCCGTCGTGCGAGCCTTCATGGCGCATCATCAGGGCATGACGATCGTCGCCATCGCGGACGCCTTGTTCGATGGCGTGATGCGGGAGCGTTTCCATGCCGAGCCGATCGTCAAGGCCAGCGAACTGCTGCTGCAGGAGCGCATGCCGCGCGACGTCGCGGCCGCGCGCCCCTGGGCGGCGGAAGTGAAGTCGGCCGCCGGCGCTCGCGATGTCGAACCTTCCGGCGGACGCCGGTTCGCCACCGCGCATCAGGCGACGCCCGCCACGCATCTCATCTCGAACGGCCGCTACGCCACCATGCTCACGTCCGCAGGTTCGGGATACAGCCGCTGGGGCGAACTGGCGCTGACGCGCTGGCGCGAGGACGCGACCTGCGACGACTTCGGCTCGTACCTTTTCATCAAGGACGTGCGCAGCGGCGTGGCGTGGTCGGCGGGCTTCCAACCGAGCGGCGTCGAGCCGGACGACTATGCCGTGGTCTTCAACGAGGACCGCGCCGAGGTGACGCGTCGCGACGGCTCGCTGACGACGACGCTGGACGTGCTCGTCTCGGGCGAGGACGACGCGGAAGTTCGCCGGGTCTCGATCGCGAATTCGGGCAGCCGCACGCGCGAAATCGAAATTACGTCCTACGCCGAACTCGTTCTGGCGCCTCAGAGCGCCGACATCGCGCATCCCGCTTTTTCCAAACTATTCGTCGAGACGGAATATCTCGCCGACGTCGGCGCGATCCTGGCGACGCGGCGAAGGCGGGCGCCGAGCGAGCCGGAAATCTGGGCCGCGCATCTGACCGTCGTCGACGGCGAAGCCGTCGGCGCTCCCGAATTCGAAACCGACAGAGCGCGATTCCTCGGCCGCGGCCGCGGCGTCCGCACCCCCATCGCCGTAATGGATAGCCGGCCGCTGTCGAATTCGGTCGGCGCCGTCCTCGACCCGATCTTCTCGATCCGCCGCCGCATCCGTGTCGCCCCCGGCGCGACCGTTCGCGTGGCCTTCTGGACCATCGCCGCCTCCAGCCGCCCCGCGCTGCTCGACGGCGTCGACAAGCATCGCGACGCCACCGCGTTCACGCGCGCCTCGATGTTGGCGTGGACGCAGGCCCAGGTGCAGCTCCACCATCTCGGCGTGACGGCGGGCGAGGCGGGGCTGTTTCAGCGACTTGCGGGGCATGTGATCTACGCCGCGCCGGCCTTGCGCCCGTCCTCGGACACGATCGTGCGGGGCGCCGGCGCGCAGTCCGGCCTGTGGCCGCAGGGCGTTTCCGGCGAATTGCCGATCGTGTTGCTGCGCATCGCCGATGTCGAAAATATCGATATCGTCCGCGAACTGCTGCAGGCGCACGAATATTGGCGGATGAAGCAGCTCGCCGTCGATCTCGTCATCCTGAACGAGCGCCGATCCTCCTATGTTCAGGAGCTTCAGATCGCGATCGAGACCCTGGTCAGGGCGAGCCAGTCGCGTCCGCAGCCCGGCGCGGAACGGCCGGCGGGCCGAGTCTTCGTGTTGCGCGCCGACCTCATCCCGGCCGAAGCCCGAACCCTTCTGACTTCCATCGCACGCGTGGTTCTGCCGGCGCAGCGTGGCGGGCTCTTCGAGCAGCTCGAGCGCATCGTGGAGCCTCTCGAGTCCGTGAGAGCCGCGCCGAAGCGCGGCGTCGCGCGCTTGCAGCCGCCGTCGCGGCCTCGCCCTCCCGACCTCGAGTTCTTCAACGGACTCGGCGGATTCGCGCGAGATGGCGCCGAGTACGTGACGTTCCTCGGGCCTGGCCAGTCAACGCCCGCGCCGTGGATCAACGTCATCGCCAATCCGGCGTTCGGCTTCCAGGTGGGAACCGAGGGCAGCGGCTACACCTGGTCCGTCAACAGCCGCGACAACCAGATCACGCCATGGTCGAACGATCCCGTAAGCGACCGAGGCGGCGAAGCCTTCTATTTGCGCGACGACGACACTGGCGACTTGTGGGGCCCGACGGCGCTTCCCATCCGCGACGCCGCGGCGACCTATATCGCCCGTCACGGCCGCGGATACAGCCGCTTCGAGCATGTCGCGCACGAGATCGCGTCCGATCTCGTGCAGTACGCGCCGGTCGACGCTTCGATCAAGATTTCGCGCCTCGTGCTGACCAACCGGTCGAGCCGCCCACGCCGGCTCAGCGTGACGGCCTATGTCGAATGGGTTCTCGGTCCGTCGCGTTCGGCCTCGCTGCCGTTCGTTTCAACGGAGATCGACGCCGTCACCGGGGCGATCTTCGCCCGCAATCCCTGGAACGTGGGCTTCGGATCGCGCGTCGCCTTCGCCGACTTGTGCGGGGATCAGAGCGACTGGACGGGTGATCGGCGCGAGTTCATCGGGCGCAACGGCGCGCTCGCCGATCCCGCCGCGCTCGCCGGCGCGGCGCCGCTGTCGAAGAAAGTCGGCGCCGGCCTCGACCCTTGCGCGGCGATGCGCACGAAGATCGAACTGCCGCCCAACGGCAGCGTCGAAATCGTCTTTCTGCTTGGCGAAGCGGCGAGCGCGGACGAGGCGCGGAGCCTGGTCACGCGCTATCGCGCGGCCGATCTCGACGCCGTCGAAGCCGAGGTCGCGCGCAAGTGGGACGACATTCTCGGCGCGGTCGTCGTCAAGACGCCGGTTCGCTCGATGGACGTCATGCTCAACGGCTGGCTCCTCTACCAGACGCTGAGTTGCCGCATCTGGGCGCGCTCCGGCTTTTACCAGGCGAGCGGCGCCTATGGTTTCCGCGATCAATTGCAGGACGGCATGGCGCTCGCCGCTTCGCAGCCTCTGCTGACGCGCGAGCATCTGCTGCGCGCCGCGGCGCGGCAGTTCGTCGAAGGCGATGTTCAGCATTGGTGGCTGCCGCATTCCGGCCAGGGCGTGCGCACCCGCATCTCCGACGATCGCCCGTGGTTGGCCTTTGCGGTCGCCCATTACGTCGACGCCACCGCGGACGTCGGCGTCCTCGACGAGACGATACCGTTCCTCGAAGGCCAGGCGCTGGAGCCGGGCGAGCACGACAGCTTCTTCGCTCCTGTCGTCTCCGATCGGACTGCGACATTGTTCGAGCATTGTGCGCTCGCCCTCGACGCCAGCCTGGCGCTCGGCGGCCATGGGCTTCCTCTGATGGGAACCGGCGACTGGAACGACGGCATGGACCGCGTCGGCGAAAAGGGCGCCGGCGAAAGCGTTTGGCTCGGCTGGTTCTTGCATGCGGCGCTGACCGCTTTCATTCCGCTCGCTCGGGCGCGCCGGCAGGCGAAACGCGCCGCGAAATGGGCCGCGCATGCCGCACGGTTGCAGGCCTCGCTCGAGCGCGAGGCGTGGGACGGCGATTGGTATCGGCGAGCCTTTTTCGACGACGGCGAGCCGCTGGGCTCGGCGGCGAGCGAGGAATGCCGCATCGATTCGATCGCGCAATCCTGGGCGGCGCTCTCGGGCGCGGCGGCGCCCGAACGGGCGATGAAAGCGATGGGCGCGGTCGAACGCGAACTGATCCGGCGCGACGACGGCCTGGCGTTGCTGTTCGCGCCGCCTTTCGACAAGACCGCGCGGGATCCCGGCTACATCAAGGGCTATCCGCCTGGCGTGCGCGAGAACGGCGGCCAGTACACCCATGCCGCCTTGTGGTCGGTGATGGCCTTCGCCGCGCTTGGCGACGGTGACAAGGCGGTCGACCTGTTCTCGCTGCTCAACCCCATCAATCATGCGCGCGCCCGCGCCGACGTGCTTCGTTACAAGGTGGAGCCCTATGTCGTCGCGGCCGACGTCTACGCGGCGCCGCCCCATGTCGGGCGCGGCGGCTGGACGTGGTACACTGGTTCGGCGGGTTGGATGCAACGCGCCGGCGTCGAGAGCATTCTCGGGCTGCGCATCCGCGGCGCCTTCTTGCACCTCGACCCCTGCATTCCCAAGGCGTGGGCGACGTTCGAGATGAGCGTTCGGCGACAATCCGCGCGCTACGAAATCGTCGTCGACAATCCGGCCAGGGTCAGCTGGGGCGTTCGCTTCGCCGAGATCGACGGGGTTGAAATCACCGAGCGGCCGTTGCGACTGCGCATGGTCGACGACGGCGCCGTCCATCGCGTTCGCGTGACCTTAGGCTGAGACGCGCCGCCGTCGCGCGGAGATCGCCGCCGGCTTCTCGCTTCGACTTGACGCGGCGTTGGGATGATGCCCGGGCGGCACGCCGGTCGACGCCGCCATCGATCCCCCGCGCCATTCCGCCGGCGAACCCGGCAAGTCTCCGGTCACTTCGACCTGGGCCACGTCGTTTGCGTGGCGAAGCTCCTTATCGGAGAACCGCAAATCGAGCAGTCGGCCGTCATCGGTGAGGAGTTGAACGCCGAGCCGACCGAAGACGCTCTTGAGGTCGGAGGGGGAGAGGCTGATCTCTCCGGAGCTCACGACGACGCCCCGCGGCCTGCTGAAGCCCTCGAAGTCGTACGAGGCGCGGGCGACCGCCTCGCCGTCGCGCGTCAAAAGGCCGCTGCCCGCAATTCGACCGAGATATTGCATGATTGAACTCACTTGCTTGGCGACGCGACTTACGAGCCGCAGTGATCGGCTTCGAAGGCCGCGGCGAAACGTCAGCGCCGTCCGCGTCGTTTAGGCCTCAGCCCTTGCGTTTTGGCGGGCTCGTCGCGACCGATGCGCCCTTCACGGCAAAAGGCGACGGCGGCGCCGCGACGGGCGCCTTGACCGCCTTCGGCTTGCGCGCTTCCCGATTGCCGCGTCGTTGTGCCTTGGCCATTTTTCTCTCCTATTGGCGGCGTTCGGCGCCGCGAAGTTCGACGGCGCCAACCGCCTCAGCGTGGATCGGCTCGGCGTTCGTCAGACCGCGCTCCCGCCGCAATTCGCGGCTTACGAAAAAGTGTCGCCACGGCTCGACCGAAATATTCCCAACCGCAAATCGAGCGCATCATTGCGTCATTCAATATATAGATCACAATCGCAGCGATACAAGATTCACATGCCGCCCGCGCTTAACAGTTTGGCGGCCATTTTGGGACAGATCGCCTGAGTAAAACCCATTGGGCATCTAAGTTTTTCTGAGATCGACACTATCTGTCATTCCGGCGGTTGGCCGTGCGCCGGCCGGCGCAAAAGCCTCGCCGCGGGGAAGCGGGGAGGCGCGTGTTGAACGACGTTTGCGCCAGCGGCGCGAGGATCTGCCGATGATTGCGCTCGAGGTCCGTCATCGCACGACCTACCGGTATCGTCAGTTGGTAAGCCTTGGGCCGCATCGGCTGATGCTTCGCCCGCGCGAGAGCCGCGATTTGCGTTTGATTTCGAGCGCGGTGACGGTTGCGCCGGCGGCGCAAGTCACATGGGCGCATGACGTCTTTGGCAATTCCGTCGCGACCGCCGTGTTCCAAGGCGCCGCGGACAGCCTCGTCATCGACAGCGTCGTGGAACTCGAACTCTACGGCTCCGCTTGGCCGGTCTTCGACATCGCGGCCTCGGCGATCGTCTATCCCTTTCGCTATTCGGACGACGAATGGACGGACCTCGGCGCGCTGACCATCCAGCAATATCCAGACCCGGCCGGACGGCTGGAAAAATGGGCGCGGGCGTTCGTCGGCGGCGATCGGACGGATACGCTCGCCCTGCTCAAGGACCTCAGCGTCGGCGTGTCGGGATGGATCGGCTATCAGAGCCGCGAAGACGAAGGCACGCAGTCGCCGATCGAAACTCTGGATCGCGGCTGGGGCTCCTGCAGGGATTTCGCCGTGCTGTTCGTGGAAGCGGCGCGCTGTCTCGGCTTCGGCGCGAGGATCGTCTCTGGCTACCTGTTCAATCCCGACCAGAGTCTTACGGGATCGACCGGCGCCGGATCGACCCACGCCTGGGGCGAGGTCTTCGTGTCGGGCGCCGGCTGGATCAGCTTCGATCCGACCAACCGCAGCGTCGGCGGCTCCAACCTCATCCCCGTCGCCGTCGCGCGCGATATCCGGCAAGCCATGCCGGTCGCCGGCAGCTTCGTCGGAAACAGCGACGCGTTCGAGGGAATGACGGTGGAGATCCGCGTGACCTCAGGCGCTGCGCCCGCTTGGGACTCGCGCCTTCGAAACGACGTCGAGCGTCGGCGGGGCGCGTAGGGATGCGGATCGCTTCCGAGCCTGACAGGGCGCGCCGACGTCGTCGGAATGTCCGGCGCATTCACGCTCGACGCGAAGCGGTAGCGATTGCGCCAGAGTTTGTGGCCGTTCGGCTGGATTTGCAGGCTGAAGCCGTCGCCATCCGAGATGCGGTACGGCTTGTCCTCCGGGCGCGCCTTCTGATGTCGAGGAGCGAGAGCTTCATGCGGGCGCCATTTTGCGGGCACGGGCGCCATATCCGCGACGGCGCCCACAAATTGGCGCGATGCAACGTGACGCGATGCGACGCTATGAGGCGGTCTCGCGTCGCAAGTCATTGATTTTATTTGAGTTTTGAGACTCTATATTACACCATGAGAAGGTGTGATGGTGCCCAGGGGCGGAATCGAACCACCGACACTGCGATTTTCAGTCGCATTTTCTGTTGTTTCAGGCGATCTCGCCCGCTCTCGGCGAGAGCTCGCAAACTCCCAAAATACTTGACGTTCCGCGAATTTGGCATATCGTGTGATCTCAGGCAATATCACCCATTGCCGGCCAATTATGTTGTCCCCGTGTTGTCCAGCTTGGCCACGCGACAATTGATCGGAGTGTCCGCGATGGTTGCGAAACGCGATTTCACCGACCGCTTTTTGAAGTCGATCAAGCCGGCCGAAATGGGCAAGCGCGTCGTGATCTATGATGCCCAAATTCCCGGTTTCGGCATCCGCGTCACGGATCATTGCACCGATGACAACAAGGGCGCTTTTGTCCTGATCACGCGGTTTCCGGGAAGCTCCAATCCGGCGCCGCGCCGCATCGGCGACTACCCCGCTATGTCGCTCGCCAAGGCCAGAGAGATCGCCAGGGAATGGCGAGAGGATATCGGGCAGGGGATTGACCCAAAGGTGAAAGAGGCGGACCGGCTGCGCGAAGAGCAGCGTCGGCGGGCGGACACGTTCGCGGCCGTGTTCGGCTCCTACGCCGACGATTGCCTATCGACGCTGAGAACGGGCGAGGCGGTAAAGGCGGCCGTCAGAAATCACGTATTCCAGCATTGGGGCGAGCGCCCGATTTCTCAAATCCGGCGAGCCGACGTGAACGAACTAATCCGCGCGCTGCGCAAGGAAGCGCCGATCGGCGCCAATCGCGTTCTCGCGTACTTGAAAACCTTCTTTGGCTGGGCAGTCGATCAAGAGCTGATCGAGGCGTCGCCCGCCTTCGCTGTCAAGAGACCGACGAAGGAAACTAGGCGCGACCGCGTTCTAACTGACAGCGAAATTCGTGCAATTTGGCAAGCATGCGGCGAACTCGGCGCGTTCGGTCGGGCGTTCAAGATGATGCTCGCCACTGGCCAAAGGCGCTCCGAAGTCGGCGACATGACTTGGAGCGAAATAGATCGAGCGCAAGGGCTGTGGACCTTGACGCGGGAAAGGACGAAGGCCGATCGGGCGCATGAAATCCCGCTTTCCGAATTGGCCATGTCGATCATCGAAGAATGCCCGAAGCTCGGCAACTTCGTCTTTTCCAGCGGCCGGACTTCGCCGGCGAGGGCAGGGCAGGCGTCCAGCGCTGGCCCTCTTGTCGGCTGGGGAAAGGCCAAGGCCAATCTCGACAAGCTCGCGCTGGCGAAGGCGCAGGCGATAGCCACCGAACGCGGCGAAGACGCGCCGGGCGCGTTCGCCGCGTGGCATTTGCACGATTTGCGACGTTCGATGGCGACCGGATTGGCGCGCCTCGGCGTCGACCGCGTCGTCATCGCGAAGGTTCTCAATCACGCCGAAAGCGAAGTGACGGCAATTTACGACAGGCATCGGTATGACGCCGAGAAACGCCGCGCGCTTGATCTTTGGGGCAAGCGGCTGGCGGCGATCGTCGACGGCACGGATGGCGGGAATGTCGTGCAGCTTGCGACGGCGAGGGGCTGATCATGGCCTACGCAAAGAAAGGCGCCACGGCCGCGCCACCGCAGTCTAAGACAATCTCAGCCGCCGAAATCGGCGACTGGCTCAAGAGTTCTCGGACGCCGGCATTGAGCGCCTCGCGATGCGAAGAGGTGGCCGAGCGGCTCAACAAAATGCGATGGCCGTCGGACCCGCCGCCTCCAGACTCTATTAACGAAGCCGGTGATGATCGATGGTGGGATTTTCGGGGCGCGACCAAGGCCGCAATGACATTACGGGAAAGTCTGCCCGCGATGCTCGCGTATTGGGAAGGGCAGCGTTGGGCGCCCGAGACTCGCGGCGGCTATGACGCGATAAAGGCCCTCAGTGACGCGCTCGACGGCGCGATGCCGTTTATCGAGTGGCCATTTGGCGTTTATGAGCGTCGGAAGACACCATGCGCGCGACGGCGCGATCTCGACGACTGGCATTTCTCCGCGATCTTGATCTTCAAGTGGGCCGCCCAAGCAATGCTTATGGACGGACGCGCGTTGCGATCACTCCATCGCAATAGCGTCGTCGTCAAGGCCGTTCATCGGGCGTTGGTCCGCATGGGATTTCCCAATATGGAAATGGTCACAGAGAGTGCGATTGCAAAGCATCTCTCGAAAAATTCCGAGATGTTTGGGTTGCAGGACTCCAAGTTTTTAATGGACGGCGAGCCTCGTCTCGAATGACCACAAATCGCGCCATCGCCATTAGTGACCTTTCGCGATAGATCGGGCCTCTTAGTGTTGCCTCATGAACGCCGCCGATATCCGGCGCGCGCGAACGATGAGGCCGAGAATGTCTCTTGAACAAACACCCGAGCGGAATCTAACGCCAGGGACGGGACACAAAGGCGTCCCGAGCCTGCGGCCCTTCAATCGATTCGTCGACCTCAAGGCCGCTGGGCTCTTCCACTCTCGCATGACGCTGGACCGCGCGATTGCTCGCGGCGATTTCCCGCCAGGGCGGCTCATGGGCAATTGTCGGATTTGGACGCTTGAGGAGATCGAGGCGTCCCTCGCCCAATTGCCAACGGAAAAGCTGCTGACCGGCATGGCGAAGCGCGAAGACGTCGCCGCGTGATCGATGCTCAAAAAAATAGGGCCGAGTGCTTGCGACGCTCGGCCCATGAAGGCGAATTCCAAAAACTTACCTGCGCAACATAGCGCTTTCGCCTTCCAATCGCAACTGTTCATCGTCGTCGCGCCTCTCGTTTTCGGCGAGGCGCTGCCATGACGACTGCCTTACTCTCTTCGACGGCGATTCGCCTCGTCTTGGGGATCGACATCGGCGTTGTCGGCGCGCTCGCCTTACTCGACGCCAGCGGCGAGTTGCGCGAAGTTTTCGACATGCCTTGCCTGGCCGACGGGCCGGCCGGCCGACGCAACGTCAACGCGGCGTTGCTCGCCGAGATCGTCGCCAAATCGCACGCGACGAGGGCGTTCGTCGAATTTGTCTCCAGTCGACCTGGAGAAGGCGCCGTAGGAGCCTTCAGCTTCGGCCGCAGCCGTGGCGTCGTCGAAGGGGTGATGGCCGCTCTTGGACTTCCTGTCGCGTTTTTGACGGCGCCGACGTGGAAGCGCGCCGTAGGCATTGCGCCGGGGAAGCAGGGCGCGAAGGACGCCGCGCGATCGGAAGCGATTCGACGTTGGCCATCGCATGCGTCCTTGTTTTCGCGCGTCCGCGATGATGGTCGCGCGGAATCGGCGCTGATCGCGGTCGCCGGCCTTTTGAGGGAGCGCGCCCATGTCTGAACGCGAGCGTCTCTCCGATCGGCGCAACGCCGAATTCGGTCCTAGTCGAAATGGCCAAGGAAACGGCCCTCACGGCCAGCCTCGCCTTGCAGTGCGGCTGCCCTCTCGCGACTTTGCGGCATGCGCTCACTGGCCGACATGCGGGGCCGCTCGGGACCGCTTTGGCCGCGATTGACGAGGGCGCGACATGAGCGCGCCGCCAGACGGGGCCGATGGCGGTCCCTGCGACAATGATCGCTTCGCTGCGATCGAGGAATTTGCGGACCGAGCGGCGGTCGATCGCCGAGGCGGCCTTCCTTGGCGAACTCGAGATCATCGATATTCACTGCCACAAGATCGCTGTGCGGACGAAAGCGACTTTTGCGACCGTCAAGCAACTCGGCGCCGAGGCGAGCGCGGGATCGAAGGCCGCAGCATGAACCGATATGTTCCGCTCGACGACGCAGAACCGCCAGACGAGGCCGAGGGCGTATCCTTGAACGATTTCCACGCCTATATGCCGATGCACTCCTACATCTTCGCGCCCTCGCGCGAGATGTGGCCGAGCGCCAGCGTCAATGCGCGGATTCCGCCGGTCCCGCTCATCGACAGGGACGGCGGGCCCCGCGTGAACGAAAAGGGCGAGGAAAGGACGATGCGGGCCAGCCAATGGCTCGACCAGCACCGGTCGGTCGAGCAAGCGACCTGGGCGCCCGGCCTGCCAGAACTCATTCGCGATCGCCTGATTTCGGACGGTGGATGGATCGAGCGTGCTTCCGTCACCTGTTTCAACCTGTACCGGCCGCCGACTATTGTTCCGGGCTGCGCCGCCGAGGCAGGGCTGTGGCTCGACCACGTGAACAGGGTCTATCCCGACGACGCCGGCTACATCGTGAAGTGGCTCGCGCACCGCGTGCAGCGGCCGCAGGAAAAGATCAATCACGCCCTCGTGCTGGGAGGCGCGCAAGGCGTCGGGAAAGACACATTGCTTGAACCGGTCAAGCAGGCGATCGGGCCGTGGAATTTCCAAGAGGTCTCGCCGCAGCAAATGCTCGGACGGTTCAACGGATTCCTGAAATCCGTGATTTTGCGCCTCAGCGAGGCGCGCGATCTAGGAGAGACCGATCGCTTCGCCTTCTACGATCACATGAAAGCCTACACCGCAGCGCCGCCCGACGTTCTGCGCGTCGATGAGAAGCATTTGCGTGAACATGCCATCCTCAATTGCTGCGGCGTCGTCATCACCACAAACAACAAATCTGACGGTATTTATCTTCCATCCGACGACCGTCGACACTTCGTGGCCTGGACCGATCTCAAAAAAGAGGCCTTCACGGCCGCCTACTGGAATAAACTTTGGCGATGGTATGGCGCCGGCGGCCATAGCCACGTCGCCGCGTACCTCGCCGAACTCGACATCTCGACATTCGATCCCAAGGCGCCGCCGCCCAAGACAGCGGCCTTCTGGGCCATCGTGAACGCCAGTCGAACCCCTGAGGACGCCGAACTCGCCGACGTGCTCGATAGCATGAAAAACCCCGCCGCGATGACCCTCGCCGACGTCGTGAGACAGGCGGACGGCGAAACCTTGGGATGGCTCAACGATCGCAAGAACCGCCGCGTCGTCCCCCATCGGCTAGAGCGTTGCGGCTACGCCCCGGCGCGCAACCAAGACGCAACTGACGGGTTGTGGAAAATCAACGGCAAGAGATCGGTGATATACGCTCGCCATGACTTGTCCGCAGCCGAGCGTTCGAAGGCGATAACCACGCTTATCGCCGATAACAGGCCGCCCGCCGACGACACGTAGTTCTAAAAAGCGGCCGCCGCGATCGAGGAAGCCGGCGAAGAAATCCGGCCGCTCGTCAAGGCCGCCCCCTGGGATAACGGGCGATGGATATGGCTTCATCGCGATGGGTTAGGGCAAGTGAACAGGAGGCAACAAATGTGGCGAAACGATCTGCAATGCAACGTCAGTGGGCTAGAATATGATTTCGTCTCGCACATCGGCAAGGTACACATGGGTGACGGCCAATGTTGCGACATGACGGCCTGCGTCAAACTATTTTTGGGGATCGATAACGAGGCTAGGCGGATCGAAACCTTCGCGGGCGAGGAGCGAGACACGGTCTATAGGCTCGACGCAAACGGCGGCTGGCGGGCGTGGACGTTCGACGAAACGGGGTGGCGCTCCTGGGAAGGCCTATCCCGCGATCGGTGAAGTAGGTGAAGTCAGTGAAAAACCCATTATCATATTTGTTGCCCCCCCCTTACCCTTTCACCCACAGCCTCACCAATGAGAAAGCCCGCACGCGCGAGAGGGGGTACGCGTGGATGATAGTGGAAATATCACTGATCTCACTGATCACACTGACCGGCGAGGCCGTCGAGGCGTGCCAACGTATAGCTCCTTGCGCCGATTTTTTCTCGCGGTTGCTCGACGCTTTGTCGCTTCTCGCCTAAGAGCACGTGATCTATTATCGCGTGATATCGTCCGATTTTGCATGCGACGAAACGGCGGAATATCCAATGATATCCGCTGGGAACGGGTGCGTGGCCTTGACTTTGGCGACGCTTACGAGATAATGCGGACAACCATATGGACAACATCGGAGGCGTTTCGTTGCTCGAAAGCCAAACCGCCGCCGACCGCTCGCCGACGCTTCGCAGCCGCGTCACGAACGGAAAGGAGTTGCTTGCCAACGTCGACGGCCGAACGGCGGCCGCGCGCCGCTATCGCGACTTGTGT
>JBEKLU010000110.1:0-17588 GCA_050010035.1 Roseiarcus sp. | reverse complement strand
TGCACGACGCCTATATCGTCGCCCAGACGCGCGACGGGATGGTGATCGTCGACCAGCACGCGGCGCACGAGCGCATCGTCTACGAGAAGCTGAAGCGCCAGCGCGAGCAAAGCGGCGTCGTCAGGCAGATCCTGCTCAGCCCGCTGGTCGTCGATCTCGATTCCGCCGCCGTCGCGGCGCTGATCGAGCGCGCCGGCGAGCTGGAAAAGCTCGGCCTCGTCGTCGAAGCCTTCGGCCCCGGCGCGGCGCTGCTGCGCGAAGCGCCGGCGCTGCTCGACGGCGCCGACCTCGCCGCTCTGGTGCGCGACCTCGCCGAGGACCTCGCCGCCGAGGACGGCGCGCTTTCGCTCGAGCGCCGTCTCGACCACCGCCTCGCCACCATCGCCTGCCACCACTCGGTGCGCTCGGGCCGCAAATTGAAGCCCGAGGAGATGAACGCGCTGCTGCGCGAAATGGAGGCGACGCCCGGCGCCGGCCAATGCAACCACGGCCGCCCGACCTACGTCGAACTGAAGCTGGCGGATATCGAGCGGCTGTTCGGGCGGAGGTAGGGGGCGGGGCGAGTGGGCGCGAACCCCGTCCCCCCTCGCGGGGGAAGGCGTCATCGCGTCAGCGATGATGGATGAGGGGGATCGCGCTTAAGCGCGACGGCTTCGATGAGCGCAGGTCGTTTTGCTCAAGTCTGCGCACCTGTCAGGAAGGGTTTGACCTTGTCGTCGATTTCCTCGCACAGCCGACTGACCTGGCTCTTGGAAATGCCGTCCATTCCCATGGCCTGAACCAGATCGTCGACCGAGCGGGTCGAGACGCCCTGGACATAGGCTTCCTGCACGACGGCGGCGATCGCCTTCTCCGCCAGGCGGCGCGGCTCGAGAAAACCGGGGAAATAGCTGCCCTTGCGCGGCTTCGGGATGCGCAGCTCCACCGTCCCGGCGCGCGTCTGCCAGTCGCGGCCGCGGTAGCCGTTGCGCTGGGCGAGGCGGTCGGCGCAACGTTCCCCATGGGCCGCGCCGGTGCGGCTCTCAATGTCCAGCTCCATCAGGCGCTGGGCGGCGAAGCCGATCATCTGGCGCAGATAATCGGCGTCGGGGTCTTTTCCAACAGAGCTTGCAGGGCCATTCTGTCGTTGGTCGTCGCGGGTTCCTCGGTTGCGTTGATGTTCGCAACCCGACCCTACCGGAGAGTCAGCGATGACCGCCGCAAGCCGCTCGCTCGCTACGGCGCTATGGAAAGCGCGCTTCGCGAGCGGCTTGCTCCTGAAGTGCTACACCACGTGTAGGGACACGATCGAAATCACTCTTTCGCGGCTCAATGGCTGGCGTATTTGCTCCCCTACCGACGCTTCGCCCGCACCCTCGCGGACGCCTGCGCACGGTTCGGGGCCGATGTGGCTCGCTGCGCCCACATCGTAATGGACTTGCACTATCTACCCCTTGCCGGTCTCCCGGCGCACCAACTGTAGTACTAGTAAGACTAGCCGCCATCGGCATATCGACGCCTCGAAAGAAGACTGTCGCACCTTCTCCCCCGATTGCCTTACCGCAGATTCCTGCGGCGCTAACATCTGCTATCTGGCCGTATAGCCTCCGTCGACTGTAATAATACTGCCGTTCATATAACGCGCGTCTTCGCTGGCAAGAAAGGCGACGACGGATGAAATCTCTTCGACTGTTCCATACCTCATGGCCGGAATGGAGGCCTCCAGGCGTCCACGAATTTCGTCTAGTGAGCCGGTCGCCAGCTTCGACTCCAGCGATCGCATCATCTGGGAATCTATGGAGCCGGGGCAAATTGCATTTATCCTCACATTCTGTCGCCCCCACTCAACTGCGGCGCACCTCGTAAGCCCTATCACAGCGTGCTTGCTGGCGGTGTAAGCGGCGACGCCCGGCGTTCCTGTCAAGCCAGCTATACTTGAGGTATTCAATATGGACCCGCCTCCAGAATCCCGCATCACCGGGATGACATACTTCATACCCAGGAATACGCCGACAACATTTACATTTATGACTTCCAAAAATTTGTCGAGCGGGTATTCCGGTATGCGGTGGACCGGTCCCGCAATTCCGGCATTATTGAAGAAAAAATCGATTCTCCCGAACGAGTCCATTGCGTGCTTAACGAAGGAACGGACATGTGTTTCGTCCGTAACATCCCCACAATGTACGACTAGGCGATCGCCCTCTCCGCGTAGAGACTTCAACAGCTCCAAGCCGTGTTTGTCCGCGTCAACCGCGCAGACCCGGGCGCCGCGATCCAGCAAAACGCGAACAGCATCAGAGCCGATTGCGCCCGCAGCGCCGGTGACTAGGGCGGCCTTCCCTTCGAGTGATTTATTCATGTCAAGACCTTCGATACATATGATCGCGTAGCCAATCCGGCCTACGCGCCTCCTAACCCGTATTCTTCCCGCAGGGCAAAGAAGTTAGTCTCTTCTCCGCGTTTTTCCTTCTCCCGCTTACTCAGCCGGTTTTCTCGGCGAACACCGCCGCTCCAACGAATTTCGAAACCGCCTTGATGTAATCTTCGATCGTCACGTTCCGCTTCCGGTATTTGCCCCGCTTGACATACCAGTCCTGCAGGAGCGGCTTGATCAGCGCGGCGGTGATGCCAGGATTGTCAACCACAAAACATTTCTGCTCCACGCCTTTCTTCAATACGTCGACGAAGATCTTCTCGGTCGCCGCCTCGCTATCAATCGCCATCCGGCGTGCAGACAAGGGAAAGGATTTCGCCTCCATAAAGGCGAAGATGAACCAGGGTTGCATTGCCTCCGTTAGCCGGATGTGAGTGTCGATCAGCCAGTCGAGATGCCCGCGCGGAGTGTCGGCCACTCCTTGGGGCGGATTTTCGAGCACCTCGATCGCCGTCTCCGTCACTTGAGTTAGGATCATCGTTAGAAGCGTGGCCTTGCTGTCGAAATAGGAATAAAGCCCTCCCATACTGATACGGGACCGCTTCGAAAGATCACGCAAGCTGGTAGCGTGAAATCCTTGGCGGTTTGCGAGCGCGAGCACGGCCTCGACGATTACGGCGAGTTTCTTCACTGCGACGTGATCTTTTCGGACGCGAACAGTGTCGCGATGCCGTTCCAGCATGCGGGCGCAGAGGCGCTCCGTGTTGAAATCCTCGGGCGCGGTGAACGGCCGGCCCGGCTCAAGGCGGGTCTCGGTGGTGACTGACAATCCGCTTTCTCCGTTTAAACCCGCGACGCAACATGACCCAAAGCGCATTTGCACTGGATCTCGATGCCAGATTCATATAGCGAGCGCTCGTTCGATTCGCAATAGCGAGCGCTCGCGCCTTCGGGAAAAACTGCTTGCGGATATTGCCGGCAGAACAGCGCAAGCGGAGGCGATTCGATCGCTCCCTCGCCCTGCACGGCGGGACGACTGCACATCCAAAAACGTGATCTTCACCTCTCGGTTCCTGTTGGACAACGCCCATCGCGTGAAGGACAGTCTAGGGTGTCAGCCGGGCCGACGACCGTCTCGTACGTTCCCTTCGCGTGGGGCAATGCGCAGGTCTTCGGCGGGGCGCATACCAGGACATCCCCAAAAACCTAGCGAGATCGGCGACGCTTTGACTGCTGATCGGGATCGTAGCGGCTGATTGGATGCGCGGCAAGCCTGGATTCTTTGATGATGACGGGCGTCTGGAGGCCCTTTCCGACAGGGGCAGCGATTTGGCAGCGGCTGAACGCTATGTCGATTTCGAGATTGTTCGGGCGGATTTGGAGCGCGCCGTGCCGAGAGACGGTCAGTCCGAAGGCGGCCGCCCGCACTATGATCACGTGCCGATGTCGAAGGTCAGATCCTTCATTCGTTTCATCGGCCTAACTTGACTCACGCGGAACGCGCCGCGGCAGCGCGGGCCAGACCGGCGATGGCCGGCGTGGGCGAGGCGCGCCACCGTCAGGCGCTATTCATTCGGACGGGCAGAAGCGAAGGCGATCTTGACGCGCCGCACGCTGATCTTGACTAGCGCTCCGGGCTTCAGGAGCTTCAGACGGATCGCGCCGCAGATCGCATTGGGAAATGAGTGTGGGCGAGCCCCAGCCACTGATGCCCAAAGCCGCCGGACGGGAAGGTCACGGCGCGGGGTCGACGCAAGCGCCCAGGCAAAGGACGATATGATTAAGCCGACCGCGCGGCCCGCCCAGACCGAAACGCAGAGAAGGGGGTTGAGGGACAGCCCGGGATCGTAACCTTCGAAGCCCTCGAGCACCACAAAATTGGTCACGAGCCGCTCGCTCCGCGACTTGTTCGGGAATGCGGGCGGGCCAAAATTCGCTTGCAATCAATCTCGGCGCCTGATAAAAAATAGCGAGCGCTCGTTCGACGTTTTGTGGAAGGTAGCCGCTTTGTTTGGGAGTTTTCGCAGCAAAGCTGCTTTTATCATCGATGCCCCTAGCGGGTGGGGGCGCATTGCGGAGGCGCTGGCAACAGACAAAGCGCATTTGGTCATCGCCGACCACAATCTGAGCGCTGCCGGAGGGCAATTCAGGAAGTCCTCGCGGAGACCAATGGAGCTGAGCTTTCCAATGGCTTTGGCATAGGAGGCGTGGGCGGCTGAAGCGGGGAGATCGCGGATTTTGGCTGCGGAGCTGGGCGGGAATTGTGCTTAAGGTTGGGAGGAGACACTAATGAATTTCAATCTCACAGAGGAGCAGAAAGCTCTCCAGGCCCAAGTGGCTGAGTTCGCTGACAAGGTTGTCGCTCCGGGGGCCCAAGCGCGTGATCAGGAAGCAAAGTTTCCGGTCGAATTATACAAGCAGGTGGGCGAGCTTGGCGTCACCCGTATTCCTTTCGAGGAAAAATGGGGCGGCATGGGGCTTGGCACCTTCGAGTCCGTTCTCGCATATGAGCAACTCGCGCGCGCGGATCAGTCTTTAGCTCTTAGTACAATGGTCAGTGTCGGCACCGGCCTTCTTCTGTCGCGCTTTGGCTCAGAAGGGCAAAAGGAAAAATATCTGGGTGACATTGTCAGCGGCAAGGCGTTGGGCGCGATCGCGGGAACCGAGCCGCAAGCGGGCTCGGATACGTCAGCATTCGCCACTCGCGCTCGGCCGGCGGATGGGGGGTGGGCGGTCAATGGCGAGAAGGCATTCATCACCAATTCCGGCACCGACATCACATCCGTTATTGTGACGCTGGTCGTTACCAGCGATCCATCGGAGAAGCAAAAAACCTTTTCGCTGTTCGCCGTCCCCGGCGACGCCCCGGGCCTAAAGGTGGGGCCGTCCTACCGCAAGATGGGTTGGCGTTCTTCGGATACCCACCCACTCTTTTTCGACGATTGCCGCATTGGCGCAGATGCCTTGCTGGGCGAAGCGGGGCAGGGGCGGTACCTTTTGCACAAGGGTTACCAGCAGGCACGTATTTTTCTTGCCGCCTGCTCGCTTGGTCTTGCGCAGGCCTGCCTGGAGCGCTCGCTGGAATATGCGAACGAACGTCAGGCGTTCGGCGGTCCCATCGGGCGGCTGCAATTGGTGCAAAAAACGATTGCCGAGATGGCGCTCAAAATCGAGGCCGCCCGGCTCTTGGTCTATCGTACGGCATGGATGGTGGACCAGGGAACGGTGGGTCTGAAAGATCTGTCCATGGCCAAATGGTACGCAACCGAAATAGGCACCGAATGCGCGAATGCCGCGATCCAGGTGCATGGAGGCTGGGGCTTTATGGATGATTGTCCCGTGTCGCGCTACTATCGCGACAATCGCATTTGCACCATTGGCGACGGCACCAGCGACATCCAGGCACTCGTAATTGCGCGTGGGCTTGGCCTCAAGGTCGAATTTTAAAAACTCCGTCAAAACAGGAGCGTCCGGAAGGAGATTGGAGGCGGCGTGAGTGGCAATGCATTGCAGTTGACGTGGCCGGAAGAAGACGTCGCGCTGGTGACCTTCACACGAGCCGACAGTTACAATACATTGTCGATGGAGATGCTGAGCGAGTTGGAAGAAGCGCTCGACATCGCCACGAACATGCGCGCACGGGCGATGATTTTGACCGGCTCCGGTCGCGCCTTTTGCGCGGGCGCTGATCTCAATCTCTATGGCGAAGGCGGGATCATGTCGATGCCGCCCCTCGACATCCGGGACAAATATCTGGGCCGCATCGCTCTCTTGTGCGACCGTCTGGAAGAGGTCCGATTTCCCGTCATCGCCGCAATCAATGGGTTTGCGCTCGGAGGCGGGCTCGAAATTGCGTTGTCCTGCGATTTCCGGATCATGTCGCGCGACACTAAAATCGGGCTCCCTGAGGTCAGGCTGGGCGCCACGCCCGGGGCCGGAGGGGTACAGAAGCTCGGGCGGTTTGTGGGACGAGGCAAGGCGCTCGAGTGGATATTGCTCGGCAAGCACGTCACTGCCGAAGAAGCCGAAACGCATGGGCTTTTATACAAGACGGTCGGCGCCGAAGAGGTGCTTCCCGCTGCGCTTGAGCTGGCGGTCAGCATCAAAAAGCTCAGTCCCATGGCGATCGGGCAATGCAAGATGTCCATCCATCTCTCTGGCGATGTGGACGGGAAAAGCGCCCGCCGTTTCGGTCTTGAAGCACTTACCACCCTGATCGGATCGCGGGACTGGCAGGAGGGAATTAGGGCCTTTCTGGAAAAGAGGGATCCAAAATTCGAGCGCTGATAGCAGCTCTGCCGGCCTGCGGGCGCTGAGGAGGCAAAATCGGGCCAACTATATGCGTCGTCTGACGTGTTCGAAAGCAAAAAGGGGAGAGAATGCTATTAATAGATTTCTTTGATAAGGGTGTTGGCGCTTTTCCCGATCGATTAATCGTTCAGAGCGAGCACGGCGCACTGACGCACCGGGAGATGGATTTGCTTTCCCGGCGGGTGGCGGCGGCGATAATGGCGGCGGGCATTAAGCCGGACGCAAATGTAGCGATCTACAGCCCGAACCATATTCACTGCCTGACCGCATTTTACGGTGCGATCCGCGCGGGCGCCGTCTGGGTGCCAGTCAACTACCGCTTCGTCAGTGCCGACGTGCTTGAAACGATAAACGATCTGGACGTGCAGTTCCTGTTCTTCCACAGCACGCTTGTGCCCCATGTCAAGGAGGTTCTGAACCGGATTTCGACCATGAAAGGATGCGTCTGCCTGGATCAAAACGTCGATTTCGCCCCGAGCCTAACCGATTGGATCACGCCCTTCGCCGGCGCCGAAAACAATAATTTTCCCCAACGCAAATCCACCGATGCGGTGGTCATGCTGACTACCAGCGGGACGACAGGCAAGCCCAAGGGCGTCATGCTCTCGAACCGGGCTTACTCGACCATGATCGCCAGTTTCCGAATACGGATTCCGCCGCGCGAGGTGGAAAATCATCTTGTCGTTTCTCCCCTCACGCACGCGACGGGAGTCTATTCGACTTGCCTTCTGTCCCGCGGTGGCACAAATTTCATTGTTTCGGAACCCGATCCTCTCGGGGTGATGGAGGCCATCCAGAAGTTCGGCATCACGACGCTCTTTCTGCCGCCGACCCTGATCTACATGATGCTGGCGCATCCCAAAGTGCGTGAATTCGACTTCTCTTCGCTCAGGAGCATGCTCTACGGCGGTGCGCCGATGTCGGCCCAGAAACTGCGCGAAGCGATGATGATATTTGGCGCAATCATGTATCAGATCTACGGCCAGAGCGAGGCGCTGATGATCTGTACCATGATGACTGCGGCCGATCATCAATACGCACTCGAAAACAAGCAATACGAGGGCCGGCTTTGGAGCGCAGGGCGCGAAGGGCCTTTCGCGCGCGTCGAGATCATGGACGAAAGCGGCAATATCCTGTCCCCGGAGCAACCCGGCGAAGTGGTCGTGCGCAGCGATCTGGTTATGGAATGCTACTACCGCAACCCCGAAGCGACCGCTGAAGTTAGCGCACATGGCTGGCATCATACCGGCGATGTCGGACGCAAGGACCAGGATGGGTTCCTCTACATCATGGACCGGAAAAAGGACATGATCATCAGCGGCGGATTCAACATTTTCCCGACCGAAGTGGAACGGGCTTTGCTCACCCACCCCTCAATCCAGGATTGCGCGGTTGTGGGTGTTCCCGACGAAAAATGGGGCGAGGCGGTGCTTGCCGCGGTGGAATTGAAGCAAGGCGCCTCCGCCAGCACGGAAGAGATCATTGCGTACTGCAAGGAGCGGCTGGGCAGCCTGAAGGCGCCCAAGAAGGTGGAGTTCGTTGAAACGCTGATCCGTAGCACTAATGGCAAGGTTCTGCGCCGCGAGGTGCGCGCAAAATACTGGAAAGGCCGCGAGCGCAATGTGTAGCCGTGCCGCTCTTCCGCATAACGCTCATTGCCCGAGCGCTACGCAGAACCGTCTAGCGCCGTACGCGAGGGGTTTTGCGAGACCATATCCAACATAAGGGCGTATTGATGAATATTTATGTCTTGGGTGTCGCCTTGCATCCCGCAGTCGGCAATGAGCGCACCATGCGTCTCGAAGAGATGGCGTATCACACCGCGCGGTCCGCGCTGGATCATGCCGGCATAAGCCGCAAGCAGCTGGACAGCCTGACGATCGGGGCGTGCGACGAACTTGATGGGCGGCCGATATCGAGCATGCTCATGAGCGCGCCTGCGGGCGCTTACAATATCGACGAAATCAAAGTGACCGACTCCGGGGCGTCCGCCCTGTGCCTGGCCTATGCCCGTTTTCTCTCCGGGGAGTCCGAACTGGGTATGGTGGTAAGCTGGTGCAAGAGCTCCAAGACGAATCCCGAATCGGTCATGCTGCTGAGAGGCGATCCCTTCTATACGCGGCCACTGGGTGTGGGAACCGCTGTTAGCGATGCGCTTTTCGCCCAGGCGGTCGGTGAGGAATATGGCGTAACGGAGCAGGAAGTGAACGAGCGTGTCGTCAGCGCTTTCCGCAAGGCGGCGGGCAATGAGCGCGGCATGAGGCATCCCGTGCCGGATGAAGCCAGCCTCGTCGCCTCGCCGCTTGACGCAACCCCGCTTCGCGCAGCACAGCGGGCTCCCTATACGGACGGCGCGGCTGCGCTTGTGCTTGCGACGGACACCTTCCTTGACGCAAACCCCGAATGCCACCCCTTGGCGCGGCTGTCCGGGGTGGGCTGGGCAAGCGACTCTTACAGACTTGAGGCGAAACGCCTGCGGGCAATGAATTCGGCCCGCGCCGCCTGGCAAACGGCGCTTTCCAGAGCCGGGCTCAAGGATGCCGATGATCTGGACGTGATCGAGCTGGATTCACAAACCGGCTATCATGAAGCCGCCTATGTCCGCGCGTTCGGCATCAAGAAACAAGACGCGGTTTCGCCATCTGGCGGCCCGTTCGCGCAGAACCCCTATTTCTGCACCGGATTGGTGAATGCGGTCGAGGCGGTGCTGCAGGTGTCCAATCAGGCCGGTGCGGTGCAGCGCGACGGCGTCAGAAGAGCCGCAGCACATGGCTGCCATGGATGCGCCCAGCAAGGCAATGTGGTGATGGTGTTCGAAGCCGCCCAAAGGGGGGGGCAATGACAGAAACCGTAGCGGTGCTCGGCACCTTTCAAACGCCATTCAGGACACGCCATCTCGATCATACATTTGCCGAGCAGGCGCAGCTCGCCGCCGTCGGCGCAATGAATGATGCGGGAATGACCCCCGATGACGTGGATGCGATAATATTTTCTCTCGCTCCCTCCCATTTCATGGGGGTGGCCGACGCCGACCGCTGGTCGCTTGACTATGTCTTCGGGGCCGGCAAGCCGGTTATGCGCGTGCATACCGGCGGCGCCACGGGCGGTTCGGCGGTTCAGGCGGGATATAACCTCATCCGTTCGGGCCTCTACCGTTCGGTGATGATTGTTGGCGCCGAGCGCATCGCCGAAACGCCGGATGCGCAAAAGGTGCTTAATTTGATCTTTGACCAGTTCTACGAACGCGACATGCCTCTGTCGACAAATACCACCGTTGCCCTATGGGCGACCGCATATCTGCATCGCCATGGTTTTACCCAGGAGGACATGGCCCGGGTGGTGGTGCGTGCAAGGCGCAACGCCTTGAAGAATCCGAACGCGCATTTGAAGGGCGACGTCACGATCGAGGAGGTCATGGCATCCCCGATGATCAGTTACCCTCTGAAACTGTTCGATATTTGCCCCCGCTCATCGGGCAGCGCGGCCATGATTCTGGGCAATATGGATATGGCGAAGTCATTCTCGACGCGGCCTGCCTTCATAAACGGGGCGGCCAGCCGCACCACGACCTATTGGCTGGGCGACCGGATGACCCCGAGCACCGATAGCGAATATTTCGACTGCAAGATCATGGAGCAGGTCGGGCAGTTTGCCTTGCGCAACGCGCGGATTACCGACCCGCTCAACCAGATCCAGGTGACTGAGTTTTACGACCCCTATAGCATCATGACTCCGATACAGCTGGAGCAATTGGGCTTTTGCGCGCCGGGGACTGCGTATCGGCTGGAACGGGAAGGTTATTGGAACGTGGAGGGCGGCGCCGTTGCGGTGAACCCATCGGGTGGCACGCTGTGCACCAACCCGATCGCGGTAACCGGCCTGGTGCGCGCCATAGACGCCGCCAACCAGATCATGCGCAAGGCGGGAACAATGCAGGTGCCGGGCGTCAAAAATGCCGTTTCCTCGTCGGTAGGTGGGATCGCGCAATTCTACAATTGCACGGTCTTTGGCGACGAACCGCGCGGACACTAATCACGGAGAGTTACGAATGAACAAACCAAACAACGACCAGAACCGCGTGATTGCAGAGGAAGTGACCCTACGCTACGATTACGCGCTTGGTGAAGTCGCGGGCCGTTTTATGGACGGGCTAAAGGAGGGCAAGATCCTCGCCACGCGCTGTTCGAAGTCCGCATTGACCTACCTCCCGCCCCGGGCATTTTGCGAGCGCACATTCGAGAAATGCGACTCATGGGTCGAAGCCGGGCTCGAGGGCGTCATCGAAACGTCCACCATCGTGGTTAGGGGCTTCGAGGGCAAGAGAAAGCCGCCGGTGGCGATCGCTTATGTGCGGCTCGACGGCACCGATTCGGCGATCGCCAATTATGTCGACGGGCTGGATCTAACCGATCAGAACGCAGCGATGAAGCGCATCGCGCCGGGCAAGCGGGTTCGGGTCCAGTTTGCTGAGGAGCGAGAAGGTCGCATCACTGATTTCTCCTTCGTCTGTGTATATCCTGCTTGAAGCTCACCTCCATCGTGCCGCCCCTCCTCTCTTACGTGCGCTCGAGCAGGGTCAGTTTGCGACATTATATCCCTCGACTGAATTGTTGCCCTCCGGCAAAGCTCGACGCAGGCGGATTATCACGCCCGCAAGAAATCAGTATCGACATCATCAGACCGCATTTAGCCCCACCTGCCGACCAACTCTGGGGATAGACAAAGATGAAGCAGCCGCTTGAAGGAGTTACGGTTCTCTCGTTAGCTGAACAGCTCCCGGGCCCGTATGCGACCCTGTTGATGGCTGACCTCGGGGCGAATGTAATCCAGGTGGAGCGACCGGTTACCGGTGATCCCGCTCGCGCCTTTCCCGAGTTTTTCGCAGCCGTATCACGGAACAAGCGAAGCGTTTGCCTCGACCTAAAATCGCCTGTCGACCACAACCGCTTCCTCGAACTCGTGAAAACTGCGGACGTCGTTCTGGAGGGCTATTCGCCAGGAACGGTGGCAAGGCTGGGAATTGATTACGAGACCCTTCGGCGAATCAAGTCGGATCTGATTTATGCGTCAATATCCGGCTTCGGACAGTACGGGCCTTACAGGGACCGGCCGGCGCACGACATCTCATACCAATCCGTGGCCGGACTTCTAGCCGATGACGCGCGCGAGCCAGGCAAGGCGCCCACTCTTCCTATCGGAGACATGTCTTCAGCCGTGTTCGCCGCATATTCCGTTGTATGTGCGCTGTTCAGCCGCGAGCGTACGGGCGCTGGAACCTACATCGATGTCTCAGTCTCCGACTGCCTGGTGTCGTTGATATCGCCGCTGCTTGTACCCGCGATGAACGGGGCGCCGACGTTGAGCTTTCTGAAAAGCCCTGCCTACGGGATGTTCGCCTGTGCAGATGGCAAAACGCTGACCTTGAGCATCGCACATGAAGACCATTTCTGGAAAATATTGTGTGAAGCGCTGGATTTAGATAACTTTTCAGATCTAACTCATTCTGAACGAGTACACGAGTCGGAGAAATTGCGCTCTATTATAGCAAGAATTATTTCTAGAGAGCCCCTTTCCAAATGGAGCGACATGTTTGTTGGCAAGGGGATTCCATGGGGTCCCATAAATACTTTGGAAGACGTGGCAAATGACCCACATTTCAAATCCAGGGGCGTGTATGAGTTAATTGAGAACGCCGATGGCGTTTCCGAATTCCACGTACGTCAACCCGTCAAGTTTTCAGCATATCCTGAAAGGGCGCTGACAAGGCCTCCTGGGCTAGGAGAGCACAATCGCGAAATTTTCCGTAACACAAACGAAAAATAGATCATGCCATATTGTACATCAGTATGTATGAATTTTCCGCAATAAAGCGTGAATTTCGTAACCTGAGGCAAGCGCTTGCTTAGCCCACGGGAGAGCAAATACTGCCGCTGTCGCTCCGGAGGCGAGGAGGGATTCCGGTGGAATTCCGCTTTGGGCAGGTATTGTCGCCTCGAACGTCGCGGTCGTATCACATCGTTTTGCGGGCTAACGAGTAGCGGTGATTTCAGTAATCTTGGGAGGGAGGAAAGTGATGGACGTAACCAGCCTAATGCGTCGAGCCGCAAATTCGTTTGCAGACCGAGAAGCGGCTAAGCACGGCTCGCGGAAGCTGACGTTTGCTGAAGCGTGGGAGCGTGGTTGTCGGCTGGCCAATTACCTATATGAACGAGGGCTAGTGCGGGGCGACCGCGTGGCGGTGCTTGAGGATAACTGTTTGGAGGCCGTGGATAGTTTTCTCGGGATTGCGATTGCGGGCATGGTTCGCGTTCCTCTATACGCGCGGAACAGCGCAGAGGGCCATGCGTACATGCTGAATAACATAGATTGTAAGGGAATTATCGTTTCAGAGGCACTAGCTAACGAATTGGAATCGGTAAAGTCGAGAGTCTCTTCCCTTGAGACTATTCTTATTCGGGACGCGAAATACCCCAGAGTGCTGGCTGAGCAATCGGCCTTGGATCCGATGATCGAACTGAATCCGAATGACTATTACATTATCAGACATACGGGCGGAACAACAGGAAAGCCTAAAGGCGTAGCTTATACGCATTGGAAATGGCTAGCGGCAGCCCGGGACTGGTTCTACCCGCATCCGCCGGTCTTGCCCGGCGATAGCTGTCTGCACGTTGCCCCGATCAGTCATGCGTCCGGCTACTGGTTTACGCCGGTTTGGCTGGCGGGTGGTCGCAACGTCATGCTGGAGAAGTTTGACCCCAAGACGACTCTGGATGTCCTTGAATCGGAGCGGATTGCCTATTTTCTGACCGTTCCTACACTCATGGCTGCTCTTGTCGAGGAGCCTACTGCGAAGAAACGCGATTGGTCTGCACTGAAGTGCCTCAACCTCGGTTCGGCGCCGGCTTCCGACACGACAATACTGAGGGCAAGAGATACCTTCGGCGACGTGCTCGTCAACGCATATGGCGCGACCGAATGCGTTCCTCTGACCTCTATGGGACCTGAAGAATGGTTTGCGAATATCGAAGGCTCCAATCCCTTGCGGTCGTGTGGACGCGTTCACCCCTTTGCGCGGGTAGAAATTCGGGACGAAAACAACAATCCACTGCCTGTTGGCGAGGTTGGGCAGATTGCAGGTAGGGTTGACGGACAGATGACGGGTTACTGGAACAACCCGGAAGCGACCGCCGAACGTCTCATAGACGGATGGATTTTGATGGGGGATATTGGCTACCTTGACAGCAACGGCTTCCTCTATCTCATGGACCGCGCCGATGACATGATCGTCTCCGGTGGATTCAACATTTACCCTCTCGAGCTTGAGAACGTCATTTACTCGCATCACTCGGTCCGGGAGGTAGCTGTCTTTGGTGTGCCCCACCAAAAATGGGGGGAAGCGCCGATGGCGATAGTTGTATTGCGCCCTGGATGCTTGGCGACCGAAGATGAGATTATCCAGCTTTGCGCGTCGAAACTCGGGTCGTACAAGAAACCGTATAAGGTGATTTTTTCAAGCGACGCCTTGCCCAAGACCGTTGCCGGCAAATTGAGTCGTAAGACGCTCCGCGAACCCTACTGGGAGGGCAAAACGGAGCGTATTGGCAGAGCGTAATGGATCGCGGTAGGGACGCTCATTTCTGAGCGCCCCCCGCACAGAACCGTACGGGGGGAATTGTTCGGTGGCCGCGCTGATAACGCTGCTTTTTGCATCCCTTCAGATGCCGTCTCACGACGGAACACGCAACGCCAACCGACTTGCACCGAGAGTGAAGCAGACCCCTATTGATGGCGAAAACTGAAAACATCTTCATATTCTCATTCCAAGATGGCGCCTGACACGCCTGAAGGTCTCGCAAGCCAGGCGCGCCGCGCGACGTTCGGCCGGTCCCCCGGAGCGATGACCGCGAGGAAACTTCGGCCGAGAAAGAGGCGGAGGGCAAAATCGCCGCGCCTATTCGTGCTTGACGAGGGGACACGGGCTTTCAGCAAGAGGCAAGTATGCGTCAGCCGCGTCGACTTTGCCGAGACTCTCGTAGAAATCCCAAGGCCCCTTGGATTCTGCCGGCGTCTTGACACGGAAGACGTAGAAATCTCGCATCACGCGCCCGTCAGCGCGCAGCGTGGCTCCCTTTGTATAAAAATCCTCGATAGGAAGAGACTTCATTGTCGCAGCGACCGTGCGGCCATCGGCCGTGCCCGCTTTCTCGACGCTCTTGAGGTAGTGGTAGACGGAACTATAGACTGCGGCCTGAATCATATTGGCGGCCGCGCCGTGCCGATCCATGAAACGCTTGTTCCACGCGCGGGTCGCATCGTCGAGGTCCCAGTAGAAACTTTCCGAGAGAATGGCGCCCGCCGCAGTTTCCAGGCCCAGCGCCTTGACGTCATTGATGACGAAAATGAGCGTGACGATTTTCTGCCCTCCTTCGGGCAGGCGATATTCATTGGCCTGCTTGATCGCCGTGACGGTGTCGTTGCCGGCGTTGGCCAATGCGATCGCTTTCGCTTTGGACGATTGGGCCTGCAGGAGAAACGACGAAAAGTCCGATGTGTTCAACGGATGTCGCGCGTCGCCGACGATCTTTCCATGAAAACTTTCGATGGCGCGCTTGCCGATGTCCTCCAAAGCCTTGCCCGCCGCACTGTCGAGCGTAAGGAAGAACCACGTGTCGTCTCCGTGGCTCGCCAGGTACTTGATCGAGCTGTTGACGGCGGAATAGGTGTCATAGGCCCAAGCGGACGTCGTCTCTTTGCATGCCGCTCCGGTCAACGTCGCCGCCGACGCTCCCGAAAAGGCCGCGATCTTCTTTCTTTCATCGGCGATCCCGGCGACCGCCTGGGCGACCGCCGAATTCGGCACGTCGAAGATGGCGTCGACGCCTTCGACGTCGTACCAGCGACGCGCGATCCCGGCGCCGACGTCGGCCTTGTTCTGATGGTCGGCCCACACGATCTGGATCGGCTTTCCCAGAACTTTTCCGCCGAAGTCCTCGACCGCCATTTGCGCTGCGACGACCGAGCCCATGCCCGCAATGGAGGCGTATGGTCCGGTCATATCGTCGAGAATGCCGATCTTGACACCGTCATCGGCGGCTAGGCCGGGCCCTGCGAATGCGATCGCTATTGCGGCGAACGCGACTGTTGCAATCGCTTTCATTGATTGTTTCTCCTCCCTCGCCTTGGAATTTCCATTGCTTCTTCATTCCGCGCGGCGAGGACGACATGCGTCTTGTGTTTTGCCAGCATCTCCGCGAAATGCAGCCCCAACCCACTGGAGGCGCCGGTGACAAGCGCTATTTTGCCGGCAATATCGTCAAACAAAACGACTTCCTCCCAAAAACAATCGAACGAGCGCTCGCTATTTTTATCAGGCGCCGAGAATGCTTGCAAGTGAAGTTTCGGTCCACAATTCCCGAACAAATCACGGAGCGCGGCGGCTCGTGACCGATCTTGCGGTCCTTGACGGCTTCGAAGGTCACAATTCCGAGTTGTCCATCACCTCCTTGAAGTCCGTCGGCGCGCATTGCGGGTCCGGCCAACCAAGCCTGCACCGTCGCGATCTCGCGATCAGGAAGCAGCGTCACGTTCTGTCGCCGCTCCAGATCGCAGACAATCGTGCCGGAACGCCCGACTTGAACAGCAAACCGGCCTTCGCGCTCGCAACTTATTGATATCATTGACGACGATCGAGCGTTTTCTCCAAACGCGGCGCCACGTTTGCCGACAGTTCGGCTTGATATTTGATTCCGGCTCGGATTCTATGGCGCTCTCCTTTGGGGTCGCCATGTTTTTCCGCTTCAAGAGATCGGGCGAGCGGACCTACGTGCAGATCGTCGAGAACTCGCGCGTCGACGGCGCCGTGCGCCAGTCCGTCGTCGCCAATCTGGGGCGCGCCGACGAACTGGCCGCCTCCGGCGCGCTCGCCTCGCTCATCGCCTCGGGCGCCAAGCTCACCGATCGGGTGTTGCTTATCAATGCGCTCGACGAGGACGCCGGCGGGGCTTTGTCGATCGCGGCCAGGCGCATCGGCGGGCCGATGCTGTTCGGCAAAATCTGGGAACGGCTCGGCGTCGTTCTCGACGCGCCTTCTTCTGGCTGGGAAGTCGGGGATCCTTTTCTAACCGGTAGGCGGCGGCCGTGCTGAAGCCGGCCTTCGCGCCGGCAATGGCCGGCGAATGGTTGCGACGCAAGTTCATGAATAGCCTCATCTGACGATCGGTGACGTGTCTGCCGGGCAAAAAGTCGGTCCTCTCGAAAGGGAAAGCCGATCCCTTATCCAGCTGCCGTTACCGCCAGACGAGGCCTCTCGGGCGCTCGCCGCCGCCGGGTGTCTCCGGTCGGGCTACGCCCTCCCTTCGTCACCCCCGCGGCGGCGCATTCTCACCCTGATTGTCGCGGGATTCTCGCCTTGATTGTCGCGCCGCGCGTGCCTGCGCCAGACCGGCCGGCGCTACATCATCGGGGCGCCGAAGTCGGAGCTGAAGAAGTTCGGCTGTGAACTCGCTGGTCCCGACGGCTGGCGCGCCGTCCATGAAGGCGTCGAGGTCAGGCTCTCGCGCCCCCCCCCCCGACACCGACGAGACGGCGATCTTGTGCCGCTCCGCCGATCGGCGCAGCAAGGAGCGGGCGATGCACGACAAGTTCAGCCGACGGATCGAAGAGGCGCTCGAACGCATGAGCGCCCGCATCGCGCGCTCGAAGAAACGCCTCGATCCGGCGCCGCCGAACCGGCAGATCGGCCGTATCCTCCAGCAAAACCAGCGCGCCGCCGCGCGCTTCGCCATGTGTGCCGGGCATGACCGGCGTCCTGGGGGTGAAAGTCCCCTGTGCAACCTGATGGAGGTGAAGCACGAGCGAAGCGCAAGGGCGGAACCGCGAGGGACCGTCTGAAGGAAGCGTGGAGCAAAGTCGCGACCCGACG
>JBEKLU010000109.1:0-18194 GCA_050010035.1 Roseiarcus sp. | reverse complement strand
CGAAAATCGATATTTCGTAATCCATACAATATGATACTTGCAGTCCCATACGGTATGGCTGCCACTCTTGAAGCTCTGCATCCCATATTATACGCACTATCCCAGCCGGCTAAAGCCGGGGGGGTTACGGATCCCCGATGAGGGATTCTAAATATGTGGCGACGGCTCCGGCTTGCCAAGAACACGAAGCCGTTGCAGATTTGGGTTGGAACCGACGGCTATCCGGGGTATGCCGGCAAGAATGAGGCGTTTCGTACAGCGGAGGCGATCATGGCGCGAAGGGATCCGATGAAACGGCCGGCAGTGGCGGCGCTGTCCGCGCTCGCTTTGCTCATGGCGGGCCTCACCCCTGTCGGCGCGCAGACGACGAGCGCCCCTGTCCAAGTTCCCTCCTTCACCAAATTGCCGGATTCGGCGATTGCGCAGTTCAAGGCCAATCCGCAAGGTTTGCTGACGACTTACGCTTCCGCGGGCCTTCCGCTGTCGACTGAGGTTCGCAGCCTCGTCTTGACCGACCCCAGCTTGGTCGACGCGCTGATCACCGTGGCCAAAGGCGCCAATGACGCGCAGAAGGCCGCGATCGGCGCGGGCCTCGCGGAAGCAGCGCGAATTCTTGCCGCCACCAACCCGCAGCTTGCCGCGCAGATCCAGGTCGCCGTCGCGCAGTCCGGATTGGGGCCGCTGATTACGGCCTTCATCGCCGCTTCCAGCGCGACGGTGACCGCCGCGGTTGGCGAGGGCGGTGGAGGCGGCAGCGGTGGACCCACCGGCGGCGTCAGCAGTTCCGCGGGATCGAACACCGGCGCCAATCCTGGCGGCGGTTCTTTTAGCTTCGGCAACACCGCTTCTCCGTTCGGCTCGCTCAGCGGTCCGTCCGGCGGCGGTTTGACTTCGTCAACGAGCCTATCGACGAGCCCTTCAAGTTTGTCGATTTAGAGCCCGCAGGCTCATGCGGCCATTCGTGGAAATCTGGGGGCGCTGGGCATTGCCGATCCCGGTCAAAGATCGCGACTTGGGAACGTCAGAATGCTGAAACGCATCGAGCAGCCCCAGGGCTCGGGACCCGGTGACGACATCGAGGTTGCCGGATCCCCGGGACCGATCGATTTCGACCAGCTTTTAGCGGCGGCGCGCCGCCAGGCGCGTGTCGTGGCGGCGGCGGCGGTGGTGGGCGTGCTGCTGGGGCTCGCCTATATCGTCACGGCGGTGCCGCAATATACCGCGGCCACCGCAATCCTGATTGACAGCCAAAAGGGCCAAAACGCGTTGTCGGCCTCGATCGCCGAGCTGACCTTCGACACCGGCGCGATCGACAGTCAAGTCGAGGTGCTGAAATCGGAGAAGATCGCCCTCTCGGTGATCTCGACGATGAATCTCACTCACGACCCTGAATTCATGGGCGCGCGGGGGACCCTGATCGGTCAGGCGTTCGGCTTGCTGCGCGCGGCGTTCGATTTCAGCGGCTGGTTCGTGAGCCGAGAGAAATCGGACGCGGAGGAGGACGTCGACTTAACGCGCGCGGCGATCGGCGAGCTCGGGGCCAATCTCGCCGTGGGCCGCGTCGCGCGCACCTACGTGCTGGCGGTCTATTACACCTCGCCCGATCGCAACAAGGCGGCCGCGATCGCCAATGCCTTCGCTGAGGCTTATCTCACCGATCAGCTCGACGCCAAATTCGACGCGACCCGCCGCGCCGCCGGATGGCTGCAAAGCCGCATCGCCGATCTCAAGCAACAATCGCTCGACGCGGATTTCGCCATCCAGAAATTCAAGGCCGATAAGGGCATTGTCGTGACCGGCGGCGACAGGCCCGGACTGATGTCCGATCAACAGCTGACCGAACTCAACGGGCAGCTCGTGTTGGCGCGCGCTGACACCGCGAAAGCCGAAGCGCGCTATCAGCAAATCCAGGACTTGTTGAAGTCGGGTCGAGTCGGCGCTAGCGTTCCCGATTCTCTCGCCAATCCGGTCATCACCGATCTGCGCGAAAAATTCCTCGCCTCGTCGAAATTGGAAGCGCAGCTCGAGAGCAAGCTCGGCAGCGGACATCTCCAGGTCATCAACCTGCGCCGGGAGATGGAGGAATATCAGCGGCTGATCTTTGAGGAGCTGCAGCGCATCGGAGAGAGTTACCGCAGTGACGCGGAAGTCGCGCGACAGAAGGAGAAATCGCTGAGTCTGTCGATGTCGGGACTGGTCGGCGCAAGCGCTGGAACGAACCAGACCATGGTGCAATTGCGCGAATTGGAACGCGAATCCGAAACCTATCGCAATCTCTATCAGACCTTCATGCAGCGCTATCAGGAAGCGATTCAACAGCAGTCGTTTCCGGTCAGCGAGGCGCGGGTCATCACCGCGGCGACGCCGCCCCAGTCTGCGAGTCGTCCCAGGCGCCACTTCATCCTCGCGTTGTCGCTAGTCATGGGCGCGATGGTCGGCGCGGGCCTCGGCGCGCTGCGCGAATATCGCGACCGCGTGTTCCGCACCGCGTCCCAAGTTCGCGACGAACTCGGCCTCGAATTCTTGGGGCTGCTGCAAAACGTCGAAGCGCCGGTGACCGTCAAGAGCGCCAAAGGAGAGAGCCAGGATCCGAAACAGATCCATGTCGTCAATTCGCTCCAGCGCTATTCGATCGACCATCCTCTCTCCAGCTTCTCCGAGACCTTGCGTTCGGCCAAGGTCGCGGTGGATTTGGCGCTTGGCGACAAGAAGCCGAAAGTCGTCGGCGTCATCTCCGTGCTGCCCAACGAGGGCAAGTCGACGGTCGCCAAGAACTTCGCTTCGCTACTCGCGCATCTTGGCGCGCGCGCGGTGCTGATCGACGGCGACTTGCGCAACCCAGGCTTGACCCGAGCCATGGCGCGCCAGGCCGAGGCGGGGGTTCTCGAGGCGATTCGGAGCGACCGTCCGCTGCGCGATCTCTTGCTGTCGGAGCCGGATTCCGGCCTCTTCGTTCTGCCCGCGGTGATCAGGAAGCGCGTGCAGCATTCAAGCGAAATCCTGTCCTCGGCCGGCATGCGCGGCGTTGTCGCGGAAGCCGGCAAAGCGTTCGATTACGTCATCATCGATCTGCCGCCGCTGGGGCCCGTGGTCGACGTGCGCGCCGCCGGCTCGCTGTTCGACGGCTTCCTGTTGGTGGTCGAATGGGGACGCACGCCACGCGCCATGGTGAAGAACATCCTGACTTCGGACAGCGCGGTATACGAAAAGTGCCTTGGCGTTCTCTTCAACAAGGTCAATTTGCAAAAGGTGAAGCTCTACGAGGGCTATGGATCCAAGGATTATTACTATAGGCGCTACAGTAAATACTATCACAATGACAAAGCGTAGGAGGGGCAAAAAGTGGCGACCCCTCGACGGACGACGACGGCGGTGGCGCTTATCGCGTCGGCGATCCTTTTCGTGATCGCGGTCGGCGTCGCCGGCCTGTCGGCGCGCGCGCTGGCGCTGTCCGCCGCCAACGCCGATCTCTTTGACCTGGCCGCCTCGATCGAAAGGCAAGCGCAGCCGGACGCCTACTATCTCTCGCGCTTCATCGCCAGCAAGGGTCTCGACCAAGCCTCGATTGCTTGCGGGGACTCTTTTACCCGAGCGAGTCTGACGGTCAATTTAGCGGCTCTCGACGCGGCGACCAAGACGCTCGACGTGCCGTTGGCCGACGCCGCGGAGAGGAGCGCTGTCCGAGCCGCCGAGCATCGGCTCGCCTGCAATCCGCTCGATGGCAATGCGTGGCTGCGTTACGCGATGGTCGAGAACAAGGGCAGGGGCCCCGTCACGTCAGTGATCGACGCCTTGCGCGCGTCCTATTGGACGGCGCCGAGCGAAGGCTGGATCATCGAATCCCGTTTGCCCTTTGCGACCAACCTCGTTCTGGCGGGCGTCAGCGGCTTCGAGACGGAATACGTCGACGACCTCAGACAATTCGCCTCCTTTGAATCGACCGGCCGGGTCGCCGCCGCCTATGTCGCGCTGTCGCCGCCCGTGCGTCACCGCATGCGTCCGCTGATCGACGCTCAACCGGACAAGCGAAAGAAGGGGATCTTGGCGGAGATTGATCGCCTCGGCGTCGACTACACGCGGGACGCGCCATGATCATTGACCACGCCGTGGCCGATCAGGATGGCGCGAGGTTCGAGAAGCGGCCGATCGACGCCTCGCGTTTCTGCCTCGAGTCCGGCGAGCGATGGTACGTCGCGATGACCGTGCCGCGCAAGGAACGCCTCGCCGCTGCGCAGCTCGACAATCAGCGCTATCGCAGTTTCCTGCCGCTTCAGCTGGAGACGCGCCGGCACGCTCGCAAGTTCACGACCGTGCTCGCGCCTGTCTTCCCCCGCTACATCTTCGTTATCCTCGACGTCGGGCGGCAGCGCTGGCGAAGCGTCAACGGCACGCTCGGCGTCCAGCGCCTGATCACCGACGGCGAACGCCCCTCGGCGGTCCCTCCAGGAGTCGTCGAGACTTTGATTCAATCGAGCGACGAGCGCGGCGCTCTGATCTATAAGACCGACACTCTCGCCGTTGGGGACCGCGTCCAACTCGTCGCGGGCCCATTCGCCGGTTCCCTCGGCGTATTGCAACGCCTGGACGGCGCTGGCCGGGTTCAGGTTCTGCTTGAATTGCTCGGCGGTCCCGTCAAGGTGACGACTGCGCGGGACACGGTGGCTGCGGCACGTTAGTTGCTGCGCCCGCTTCGGGGATGAAATTTATCGATTCGGGACGGTCCGCTTGGACCGATTCACCCGAATGGCGGTAGCGTGCCTGGACGCTGCGTTCCCCGCCGCGACATCAAATGGCCCAGTTCGACGAAGAGCCCTCGCCGCGAACATGCGCGAGGGACGCGATCGCGCAACCCGTTCAACCCAAGACGAGGATTTAAGTGTCCGGACAAAAAGTTGCCCTGATCACCGGCGTGACCGGTCAGGACGGCGCCTATCTCGCCGAATTCCTGCTCGCCAAGGGCTACGCGGTTCACGGCGTCAAGCGCCGATCCTCGAGCTTCAACACCGGGCGGATCGAACATCTCTACGAGGATCCGCACGCTGCCGAGCCGCGTTTCGTCCTCCACTACGGCGACATGACCGACGCCACCAATCTGATCCGCATCATCCAGGAGACGCAGCCCGACGAAATCTACAATCTCGCGGCCCAATCGCATGTCCAGGTTTCCTTCGAGACCGCCGAATACACGGCGAACGCCGACGGCATCGGGACGCTTCGCCTGCTCGAGGCGATACGCCTCTTGAAGCTGGTCGAAAAGACCCGCTTTTATCAGGCGTCGACGTCGGAACTCTACGGCAAGGTCCAGACCGTTCCCCAGAGCGAGACCACGCCCTTCTATCCGCGCTCTCCCTACGGCGCCGCCAAGCTCTACGCCTATTGGATCACGGTCAATTATCGCGAAGCCTACGGCATCCACGCTTCGAACGGCATCCTCTTCAACCACGAGAGCCCCATTCGCGGCGAAACCTTCGTAACGCGAAAGATCACCCGCGCGGTCGCGGCGATCCATCTCGGCATCCAGGACAGGCTCTATCTCGGCAACCTCCACGCCAAACGCGACTGGGGCCACGCGCGCGAATATGTGCGCGGCATGTGGATGATGATGCAGCAGAGCGAGCCCGACGACTACGTATTGGCGACCGGCGAGGCGCACAGCGTGCGCTGCTTCGTCGAGAAGGCCTTTCACCGGATCGGCGTCGATTTGGAGTGGAAGGGCGAGGGCGTCGACGAACGGGGGATCGACGCTTCCGACGGGCGCGTGCTGGTCGAGGTCGATCCGCGCTATTTTCGCCCGACCGAGGTCGATTCGTTGATCGGCGATCCGAGGAAGGCCTGGGAAAAGCTTGGTTGGCGCCATGAGACGAAGTTCGACGATCTCATCGCCGAGATGATGCGCGAGGATCTCAAGATCATGGCCAGGGCCGTGCCGCAGCCCTCGCTGAGCAAAGGCTTCGCCCATGTCTGAGGCGCGCTATCCCCTGGAGGGCAAGCGGATCTGGGTCGCCGGGCACAAGGGCATGGTCGGCTCGGCGCTGGTGCGCCGTCTCGCGCGCGAAAATTGTCAAGTGATCACGGTCGATCGCCGGGAGGTTGATCTGATCCGTCAGGCCGAGGTCGAGGCCTGGCTCGACAGCGTCCGGGCGGACGCGATCATCCTGGCGGCGGCCAAGGTCGGCGGAATCCTCGCCAACGACACGCGACCGGCGGAATTCCTCTATCAGAACATCATGATCGAGGCGAACGTGGTCGAGGCGGCCCATCGCGCCGATATCGACCGCCTGCTCTTCCTCGGCTCGTCCTGCATCTATCCCAAGTTCGCGCCCCAGCCGATCGTCGAGGACGCGCTGCTGACCGGCCCGTTGGAGCCGACCAACGAGTCTTACGCGATCGCCAAGATCGCCGGGATCAAGCTCTGCCAAGCCTATCGCAAGCAATATGGGCGCGACTACATCTCGGCGATGCCGACCAATCTCTACGGCCCCGGCGACAACTTCGATCTCGAGACCAGTCACGTGCTGCCCGCGCTGATCAGGAAAGCGCATGAGGCGCGGCTCAATGGGGCGCCGGAACTGACGATCTGGGGAACCGGAACGCCGCGCCGCGAATTCCTTCATGTCGATGACTGCGCCGACGCCCTCGTTCATCTCCTGAAGGTCTATTCGGCAGCCGAGCCGATCAACGTCGGCTCGGGCGAAGATCTTCCCATTCGCGACCTCGCCGAAATCGTCGCGCGCGTCGTCGGCTTTTCCGGGCGCGTCACCACCGATCCGACCAAGCCCGACGGGACGCCGCGCAAACTGATGAGCGGCGCGCGCCTGGCGGCGCTCGGCTGGCGGCCGAAGATCGCCTTGGAGGCGGGCATTCGCGAGACCTACCAATGGTATCTCGCGCACATCGGCGAAACGCGACCTGGGAAGCGCGGCTTCGGAACAGTGGACCGGCTCGTCGAATGAGACGCCCGCCGGGAAAAGCTCAAAGCCGATCCCGGTTTGTATAGCGCGGGGTCGGCCGGGGCGGCTTGCTAAGCGCGAGAAATTCCGGCGGGCGCCGGCGAACGCGCCCCACACTTGCACATGACGTTTTCTTGTTACTGGGGGCGCGATGGCGCGAATTCTCATCTACGCGATGAATTATTCGCCCGAGGTCGCCGGCGTCGCGCGCTACACCGGCGAAATCGCCCTCTATTTCGTCGCCATGGGCCACAAGGTCTGCGTCCTGACGACGGTTCCCCATTATCCCGGCTGGAACGTCCTGCCGCCCTATCGCAACGGCCGATATTATCGCGAAACCCGCGCCAGCGTCAGCGTCGTGCGCTGCCCGCTGGCGTTGCGCGAGCGCATCGGCGGGATTTGGCGGCTGATTGCGCCTTTATCGTTCGCCGTGACCTCCGCGCCGCTCGCCTTGTGGCTGGCGCTGCGCCATCGCCCCGACACGGTGTTGTGCATCGAGCCGACGCTGATGGTCGCGCCGATGGCCGTCATCGCCGCGCGGCTCGTCGGCGCGAAAACCGTGCTGCACGTCCAGGATCTCGAGGTCGACGCCTCCTTCGCCGTCGGCCACCTCGCCAAGCGCGCCTGGCTGATGCGGCTCGCTGAGGGTCTCGAACGGGCGATATTGCGCCGCTTCGACCGCCTGATCACCATTTCCGCTGGCATGGCGGAGCGGCTGGCGGCCAAAGGCGTGCCGTCCGATCGCATCGCGGTCGTGCGCAACTGGGTCGATCTCGACTTCATCAAACCGCTCGAAGGCGTCAGCCCCTATCGAGAAGAACTCGGCCTCAATGAGGGCGACCGCATCGTCCTCTATTCCGGCAACATCGGCGCCAAGCAGGGCCTCGGCGATTTGATCGCCGCGGCGAGCGATCTGACCAGGCGCGCCGACATCAAGTTTGTCATCGCCGGCGAGGGGCCGGCGAAGAAAGAGCTCGTCGAGCGCGCAGCGCGGCTGCCCAACGTCCGCTTCCTGCCCTTCCAGCCCTATGCCAGGCTCTCCGACTTCCTCGGGCTCGCCGATGTCCACGTGCTGCCGCAGGCGGCCGACGCCGCCGACCTCGTTCTTCCCTCAAAACTCGGCGGCATGCTGGCGAGCGGGCGGCGCATCGTCGTCACCGCCGCGCCGGGAACAGAGCTCGCGACCTTTCTCGACGGGGCGGCGATCATCGTTCCGCCCGGCGACGCGGCGACGCTGGCGCGAGCGATCGAACGCGCCGCCGACGCGCCTTTCAATGAGGGCGCCGCCGGTCGCCGGCGGCGTCTGGCCGAGCAATTGTCGAAGCCCGACGGTCTGAGGAACTTCAAGGCGCTGGCGGTTCGCTGGGGCCCGATCCCGGCAGCGTTAGCGGCGCCGGGCGCCGGGACGGCGGAAGTCCTCGAGCCGCCTCGCGACGCGGCGGGCTAGCGGGCGTCCCCGGCTGGCCAAGCGGAGAACGCGCCGTTCGCGTTGTGGTGCGCTGACGCAAGTGGGGAACACCCCACTTGCATCGTTGAGCGTTGGCGCCAGTCGGGCAAGCCCGACTTGCGCTTTGGGGCGTGGCGCAAGTGGCGTGCACCCCACATGCGCTGTGGGGCGTTATCGGACATAGGGCTTCTGAGGCTATGAATGACCGCGCGCCTAAGCCTTGCCCATCGCGCTACTCGGGAGCGTGATAACTTTGAATACTATAGCTGTTCGCGCCCAGCATGCAGCGAGTCTCCTGCGGCTGCGGCCATTCGACGTTTCGAGTGAGGGAGGCCGCTCGAAGGAACGCCATCGGCGCGCGTCAGTGGCGGCGATCGTTTCGGTCGCAGCGAAAGCCGTTTCCGGCGGAACGCCGCTCGTGTCGGCGCCACTGACGCTACCTGCAAATTTCAACGGCTTGCCGGGCCTCACGGCTCATCTCAGTTGAACCACCATGGATAAGGCCGCAAGGCTCGCAAGTTTCCGAGTGCTGCTCAGCTCTGAGGCGCTGTCGGCCGCGGTCCGCGCGTTCCAATCGAGTCCTTCCGCTCAAGCTATAGCGGCCAACGCCGCTTGGCTTCTCCTCGACAGGTTCGGGCGTTTGGCCCTGTCGTTGGTCGTGGGTGTGTGGACCGCTCGCTATCTCGGACCCGGCCAATTCGGCGAACTCTATTACGTCTTCGCCTACCTCGCCTTCTTTCAAGCCGTCGTCGGCCTGGGATTTGACGGCATCGTGGTGCGGGATTTGGCGACGAATGCTTCCCGAGACGGCGAAATATTGGGGACGGCATGCGCGCTTCGCTTCATGGCGGGGGCGGCGTGCTGGGCTCTTGCCGTCGGCGGAATGGCGGTATGGTATGGACTTGGAAGCCGCGAGCTTCTCCTCTGCGCGCTGGCGGGAGGCTCCATGATTTTTCAGTCCGCCGACACAATCGATCTCTGGTTTCAAAGCAAGAGCCAAAGTAAAAGGACGATAATCCCGAAATTCGTCGCGGTGCTCGTATCGAATTCCGTGAAGATCGCACTTCTAGTCTCGGCCGCCCCGCTCTACGCCTTTGCGCTTGTCGTGACCATCGAAGCTCTCGTTGGATCGCTCGGCCTTTGTTTCTCATATCGCCTGCTGCCGACGGCGCACGCCTGGAGGATCGGGTTCCGCATGGCTATACGACTTCTTTCGGAATCCTATCCATACTTGGCGAGCGGTCTGGCGGTTACTGTATATATGCGAATTGATCAGATTATGATCAAGGCGTTTCTTGGCTACGAGGCCTCCGGCCTGTTCGCTGCCGCTCTTCCCTTCTCCACGATTTCTTACGCCATTCCCGCCATCCTATGCGTCAGCCTGGCGCCCGTTGTGGCTCGCAAAAAACATGAAGGTACAGCGGCATACAAAGAGCTTCTGTTGCTCATCTTTCGCGCATTCGGTTTGATGAGCATTCTCATATGCCTCGTCACGGCCTTGGCGGCTCCGCTCTTGATAGGCATTGTTTATGGGCACAGATTCGCTGGCGCGGCGCCGGTATTGGCGATTCACGTCTTTTGCAGCTTTTTCGTTTTTCAGGGCATGGCCCAGAGCCTGTGGATGGTCAACGAGAGGCGAGGTCATTGGGCGCTAGGTCAGACGCTGTTCGGCGCTGCGGTGGCGATAGGCGCAAATGTCCTTTTGTTGCCGACGCTGGGGGTCACCGGCGCGGCCATATCCGCCGTCCTGTCCCAGGCGGCGTCGGCTGTATTCAGCAATCTGCTGATCTCGCGTGAGATTTTAGCGATGCAGTTCGGGATCAGGCCTGTCGCGTGGGGGATTAAAGAGCTATGAGAGCAGACGCCGCAAGGCCTGGATCGACGACCTCTCCCGTGCTCGCGGTCGTCTTCAACAGGCCCGACTGCACGACACGGCTGATGGGCCAAATCGCACAGGCGAAACCCGCACGTCTTTATGTTGCGGCGGATGGCCCGCGCTCGAAGGACGAAAGAGAACTTTGCCGGACGGTTCGCCAGATCGCCACCGCAATATCCTGGGACTGTGAGGTCAAAACCCTGTTTCGCGACGAGAACGTCGGATGCAAATTGGGCGTAAGCGGCGCGATCGATTGGTTCTTCGAAAACGAAAAAATGGGAATAATTCTTGAAGACGATTGTATTCCTTCTCAATCATTCTTTGATTTCTGTGATGAATTGCTTGTCCGCTACGAGAATGACGAGCGCATCGGGGCCATCGCCGGGAGCAACATGCTGAAGTCCGCTTCTATCCCGGAAAGCTATTACTTCTCTCGCTACCCATTCATCTGGGGTTGGGCGACCTGGGCGCGCGTCTGGCGGAAATACGATCTCGAAATGAAAGAGTGGCCAAGCCTGAGGCAAACGGACTTTTTGAGCAAGCTCGGACGAGGGTCGCCCGGCTTCAAGACCTATTGGACGGACATTTTGGATCGTTGTTATAATGGCGATATTCCCACTTGGGATTATCAATGGTGCCTGTCATTTTGGCGCCAGGGCTATAGCGCATGCGTGCCGGCCAAGAATCTCGTTCAAAATATAGGGTTCGACGGTGGTGCGCATCAACAATCGTATAATGACTTTAGTCATGGAAGAATTGCTCGCGACCTGAGTTTCCCGATCATTCATCCAATGTCATTCGCGCAGCGAGCCGACCTTGATAGGGAAATTGATAAATCCTCCTCTGTGAGGAGGCGGGCGCTTCATCTCTTAGTTCAAAAACACATTCCGTTTGGCGGGACTGCATGGAACGTTGCGCGAAAAGTGCTCCGAAAAGTATCGCCTGTTTCCTGTTGAACAACGCGGGCGCCCTTTACCGGGCAACTTTTCTGGATTTCGTGATCCTGAACGACTGCCTGTCGATGAAGTCGAAGGAGCGCAGCCTTCTCGGCCATCGAGCTCCCGGGGGTTATGCGGAATTGAGCAAATATGACGCGGCTGCAATTGTGGCTATTTCTCCGAAAATTATACTGGTACATTATATAGGAGTATCTGGCATTGTTTTAGCCACGATTGTTGCCTATATGATTTGCGTCATTCTTCAGTTTTACTTTCTACATCACAAGCTTGTAGCGTGAGAATATGATAAAACGCTCGTTGGTAAAAAGCGCGATGCCGGCTCCGATCTATGAAATTGTTTCACGCTTTGTGAAAACAATATTGGCCATTTATTATAGGCGTGTAAACACTAGCGACGCCAGATACATAGATCGTACCGTGCATGTATTGGGGTGGAGAAACGTTAGAATTGGACGAAATTCTGTTGTTTCAGAAGGGGGATGGCTTAATGTCAACCATCGCAGCCAAACATCTATACAGATAGATATCGAAGATAATTGTTTTATTGGAAGGCGAAATTTTTTTAGCTCGGGCGCATTGATTCGGATCGGAAGCTATTGCTTAACTGGAATAGATTGTAAATTTATGGGCAGCAATCATATTTATTGCGACCCATTTTTGCCATACATTGCAACAGGGACAACCAAAGAAGACACAATAGACGTCGGAGTTAATTGTTGGTTTGGAGCCAATGTTAGCGTCGTCGGTGAAGCTCGGATCGGGCACGGTTCGATTATAGGCGCTAACGCAGTAATTATTGGAGATATACCGGCTTTCAGTCTGGTTGTTGGCAATCCAGGACGTGTGATAAAGCGATATGATTTAGAAGTGCGTAAGTGGATAGCGGTTGCAGAGTACTGCGCAGATAGCGAAGCGAAGCTTCCCTCTGAAGCGGAGTATCTTGAAATTCTCAGAGCTAGACACCCATGCGTCCAGATGCCTATTCGCGCTGCGGGTAAATATTTGGGCGACTTAGCCTGATCCTCGCTTTAAAGCATTGGCCGAACGATGAGTTATTGAGGTCATATTGACACGAGCCTTGGTCACTGGAGCCTACGGTTTTATCGGGCGGCATGTCTCGCGCGCTTTGGCGCGCGAGGGCTACGCGGTGCGAGCAATCGGTCATGGAGCGTGGGGCCGCGATGAATGGCGCGATTGGGGCGTCGCCGATTGGCATCTCGCGGACGTCACCATTGAATCCCTGGTGACTTATGGCGGAGAACCGGACCTGATCTTCCACTGCGCGGGAAGCGGCTCGGTCGCCTTCTCGATGAGCCATCCCTATCAGGACTTTCAACGCACGGTGGCGACTACCCATTCGGTCCTCGAATATGTTCGGACTGCTCGGCCTGGCGCGGCTATCGTGATGCCTTCGAGCGCAGCGGTATACGGCATAGCCGAAGTCTTGCCGATCGGCATCAGGGACGCCTTGAACCCGGCGTCGCTCTACGGTCTGCACAAGAAAATGGCCGAGGATCTGTGTCACGCCTATGGCCGCCATTTTGGCGTGCGTTCCGCCCTGGTGCGACTGTTCTCGATTTATGGAATCGGCCTGCGCAAGCAACTCTTATGGGATGCTTGCTCGAAAATGTCGGCGGACGACATGACCTTTGCCGGCACCGGCGCGGAGACGCGCGATTGGCTCCATGTCGAGGATGCCGCGGAGCTTCTGATGCTTGCCGCAGAGCATGCTTCGCCGGAATGCCCGGTAGTCAACGGGGGCACTGGAGCCGCAGTGGCGATTGCCGAGATCTTGGGGGAGATCGCAACGGCGCTCGACTGCCGCGAACGGCTCCGCTTTAGCGGCGCCGCCCGCGGCGGCGATCCCTTGCACTATCAAGCCGACATTGCAGAGGCCATGGCTTGGGGCTGGAAACCGAAGCGGGGCTGGCGCGAAGAAGTCCGCAACTATGCGCAATGGTATGCGCGCGGCGCCCAATGATCCGCGTTGGCTTCGCTATGGCTGAATCAGATCGGAGTTGGTTGGGCGGCGTGAACTACCGCGCCAATCTCCTCAGAGCCATCGTCGCCAATCCCAATCGGAAAATTGAGCCGGTTATCCTTGCGTCGCCGGCAATCCCCAGTTCGTTTTTCGACAGCTTCCCGCCCGTCGAAATCATCCGCGCTTCAATCAATAATGGTACAGGCAGGCTGCGCTATGTTCATGAAATCGCCAAACGGGCGCTCGGCCGCGACCCTATGGTGGAACGCCTGCTTCGCGCCGCTCGCATTGATATACTTTCGCACTCCGGTCAAATAGGCGCTCGCGCCAATTTGCCGACGATCGGCTGGATCGGCGATTTTCAGCATCGCCGGCTGCCGGAGTTTTTCTCGGCCGCGGAGGTGGCGGCGCGTGATCGACTCTTGGGGCGCTACTGCGACTTCTGCTCGACCATTCTCCTCAGCAGTTATGATGCACAGCGAGATCTTGCAGAATTTGCGCCGGCTGCGATTCCAAAAAGCCGGGTGCTGCGATTTGTATCCGGGCTTGGCGCGTGCTGCGAACCCAACGTCAAGGAGTCCGGCTTAGACAAACGTTACGGCATCGAAGGGCCATTTTTTCATTTGCCCAATCAATTCTGGGTGCACAAGAACCACCGATTGGTCTTGGAGGCGTTGGCGATTTTGAAAGAGCGGGGTCGCCCTGAATTTGTAATTGCGACCGGCGATACGAACGATGCCCGCCATCCTGCACATTTCGATGCGTTGCTCCGTTACGCTGTGGAGTTCGGTGTCGAGGAGCATTTCAAGGTTCTCGGTCGCGTCCCCTACGCCGACTTGGTCGCTCTGATGAGCGGCGCTATCGCGGTCCTCAATCCGTCGTTGTTCGAAGGTTGGAGCACAACGGTTGAAGAGGCAAAGTCAATGGGAAAGACAGTGATACTTTCCGCAATCCCGGTTCATCGGGAGCAAGCGCCGGAGTATGGGGTCTTTTTTCCCCCCGAGAGTGCTGAAGCTCTCGCGGATGCGATGGCGGGGGTCGCTGATGGATATTCGGCGACCGAAGATCAGTATCGCCAGAAAACAGCACGGCAAGTTTTGCCGGAACGCGTAGAGAGTTTCGCGAGCGACTACGAGGGGATTGTGCTGGAGACATTACAGCGCGGTGTCTGACTTCGCCCCCGAAGAACGTATCCCAAGGGTGACCGAGCAGAGCCGGGTCTGGGCTGTCCAACCGGGGCCTGGCATGCAAACTGTTTCGAGTGTGGCGAAGGGCTTGGAAATTTCCGGATCAGGTGCGCGCCAATCGGGCTCCAATCAGTTTCGAGACAGGCTTTTTGACAGACGGTTCGCAATATGTATCCGCGACAATAATTCAGAGACAAACAGGAATAAGACGAGAGGCTTGGTGTGTTGAACATTTACGTGGACACTCCCGCTTTTTTTATTAGGCCAAATACGAATACGGATTGGCGTTATATGCGACAATTGCGCAGAATTTCCGAGCACGTCGAGGCGCGGTTTTTGTATCCAATTGATTTCAATGACATTTTATATGAAAATGTCAATGTGATCGCGAAGGCGATCATCGGAAGAGTATTAAACGGATACTCTAGGTATAATCCAGGCTTGCGCGCACGCACGATCAGCGCCGACAGAGTCGCAAGATCCGGCGCGGATATTATTTATTCGCACCGACATCAGCTTCCCGCCAATTCCGGCCCGGCGCCAATGATTTGGTTTTACGGTGTGGCTGATCCCAAAATGTTGATGGCCAATGGGGTCAGCGAAAGCGAGATCGCCGCGCAATACGAAGCACAGGCGAAGAATTATCGTCGGGCCACGAAAGTCCAAGTGACCAGCGAAGCAGAAGTCAAGAGGCACGCGTCCCGTTTCCCGGAGCTGGCGGACCGTTTCGCGAGTGTCCCATGGTTTCGCCCCGGCCTGTCGCCCATACCGGCCTCGCAGGCGCGCGAGAAGCATTCCGACGATCAGATCGTGAGGCTCTTGTTTATCGGGCGGCAGGCGCGAAGGAAGGGGCTGGACATCCTTCTCGACGCAATCCGGCTGATGAACGACGCCGAAAGAAAGCGGCTGAGCCTCGACATCGTCAGCAGCTTCAGCGACGGACCCGTCGACCTCGACGTCGATGTCGACTTTCGCTGTCACAAGGAGATCGACAACCCTACGCTCTTTAACCTGATACACAGGGCTCATGTGTACGCGATGCCCTGCCGTTTCGAAACGTTTGGCCTAGTCTTTGTCGAAGCCATGTCCCAGGGATGCGCCGTCTTGGGTCCTGACTGGGAAGTCCAACGGGAAATTCTCGACTATGGAGGAGCGGGAATTAATTCGGCCGCAAATCCTGAGAGTGTTTGCGGCGGACTGCGGCGGCTGTGTTTCGATCGGATCACGCGCGCGACGTTAGCGCAGTCGGGGATCGAGCGATTTGTCGGAAAATACAGCCCGCAGGTTGTAGCGCGATCTTACATGACTATGTTTGAGAGCGCAATTGACGCGCGACGGAATTAGCATGAGCTATTTATCCGCCTATATTTTTATCTGTGGTGCCGTCGGCAGGGTCAGCGTTAATGTTATCGGTGAGCTATATATTACTGAATTGATGTTGGGAGTTGCAGGAGTTATATTAGTCGCAAGATCGGGAAAGATGCTTTTTCGAGGTTCTGCCGGGTGGTTGTTTCTGTTCGGCACCTTATGGTTGCTCAGTCAAGTGTTTACCGATTTCTATAGGACGACCCCATTCGAAGACTGGACCCGGGGATGGGCGAAGATCATTTTCTTTCTTATCGATTTCGGCGGACTGATTTTATTGACGAAGCTACGCATGGATCGAATCCTAATATTTTTCGCCGGCTTCGCCTGTTCCTATCTTCTCCAGTCGCTGTTTTTCCCCGACTATGGGCAGGCGGGCGGCGAGTTTGTCGACGGCATGTGGAAGTTCGGTCTCAGTGCCTTTTTCGATCTCGGCGCCGCCGTCCTGAGCGCGAGTCCGATGCTTCCCAGGTTGTTGGGAGCAAGCGGGGAGTTCATTCCTTTGGCGACCATGGGCATCGTCAATCTTGTTCTGAATTCCCGAGGCGCGTTCGGCGTCGCCATGGCCGCGGTCGCCTTCGGCATGCTGAAGCGCTTCTTTGATTTGTGGCCGGGCTTCCGGGCAAAACTCACTCCGTTGACCTTCGCAATATTGATCGGGGGCGGCGTCGTCTTTTCTCAGGCTATGCTCGCTATTTACGAGACGGCCGCGGCGAACGATTGGTTGGGGCAGGCGGCGAAGGGAAAATATGAGGCGCAGACGGCGGGCCAATTGAACCTGTTCCAGGCCGGGCGCACCGAGTCGCTTGCCTCGACGCAAGCCATTGCCGATTCGCCCATTATCGGTCATGGCTCGTGGGCCAAGGATGTCTACTACGTCGCGATCATGGTCGACCGTTTGGAAGCGGCCGGCATCAAAGTGGAAGGGGATCCATACGGAGAAGGTCTCATTCCTACTCATTCCCACGTATTGGGCTCTTGGGTTGAGGCCGGAATGATGGGCGGACTATTCTGGATCGTTGTTTTCATCCTGACCATTGTGGCGCTTTATCGAAGCCTGAAAGTCAAAGAGGTTCCCGGGACATTCGCGGCGTTTGTTCTTATCAGTTTATTGTGGAGCATCCCGTTTTCTCCGTTCGCTAATACGTTTAGGATAAATGACGCAGCGACGCTATGTGTCATTTTGAGCATATATCGCTCGTACCAATGCTCATCGGTGCGAAACCGTTCGCGAAAGTTGGCGCCTATAGGCGCCTGAAGTAACCAAGCAAATGGTTGCGAGTGTAAGCGGCGGTGCGAAGCAAGTGCAAAGTTCTTGATCAGCACACGGCGCGATCTTTTAGCCGCCAAGGGGGTGCGCTCTGAAAGTTTCCGTCGTAACGATTTCATTTAATCAGGCGCAATTCTTGGAACGGGCCTTGGCGTCGGTGCTGCGGCAACGTTGCGCCAATTGGGAATATATCGTTGTTGATCCAGGGTCCACGGACGGCAGCCGCGATATCATAGAGCGATACCGGGCAAGCTTGACGCACGTCGTTTACGAAGGGGACGAAGGACCAGCTGATGGCCTGAACAAAGGATTTGCCTGCGCAACCGGCGACATTTTTTGTTATCTGAATTCCGATGACGAGTTCGAGCCCCGGGCCTTCGAGCGCGTCGCGTCGTTTTTCTCGTCGAACCCAAAGACGGACGTCGTTTGCGGCCACGCCTGGATCGTAGATCGGTGCGACAAGAGGTTGCGTCGCGTCTGGTCGGACCCCTACAATCGAACGCTTGTCGCCTACGGCGTCGCGATCCAAATCCAGCCGTCGACATTCATTCGGGCGGATGCCTTTCGCCGTGTCGGCGGTTTCAACATCAGAAATCGGATTAGCTGGGACAGTGAACTGTTGTGTGACCTTAACTCTTCAGGCGCTCGTATTGATACGATCGACGAGTTTCTAAGCCTTTACCGAGTGCATCCATCCAGTATCACCGGCGCGGCTTTGCACAAAGACCTCGCAGCTGAACAGGGGTCCATTCGATTCGAGAGGCTCATGGGGCGACCCTGGGGTCCTTGGGATCGATACATTAAGGGCGTCATGGTTGTGGTTCGCCAGCTTCGCAATCCACAAGCGTTTTTCGAACGTCTATTTCGCGGTAAGGTGTACGGGCGCAGCCCGTGATATAATCGACCTTAACGTTTCGGTGGCGGATTGATCACTGTCACCTCGATCGAATTCGCGATCAACGCCGATGCCGCGCGCCGAGACGACAATATTATTTCTGGCGACTTCGATCAAGTTGCCGGGAAGAGGAGAGGCAATGCTTAGAGTCCGTCCCATATCTTCATGAGGGATTACAGAGCTTTCGGAGCATGAGGCGGATTGAGGCGAGGCGGAGGAAAATGAGGGCGCTGAGGTTGAGATTTTCCCAGTCCTTGGCCAAGC
>JBEKLU010000108.1:0-18428 GCA_050010035.1 Roseiarcus sp. | reverse complement strand
CATGCCGGACGCCATGAACGGCGAGTTGGGCGCGGTCAACGGCAACGGCGTCGTGATCCCGTTCGCCGACGCCTACTCGAACTGGGCCGGCCAGTGGGCGACCCCGACCGCCTGGTCGATCGCGGCGACGGCCGAGTTCCACCTCGGTCCGACGTTCTTCGTCGCGCCGGAAATCGCTTACGGCCAGCTCACCTGGAGCAACAGCGGCTACGGCGTCATTTCCGACAACGTGCAGAGCTGGATGGGCGGCGCGGTGTTCCACTGGGATCCGGTGGCGCATCTCGACTTCGCGCTCGAACTGCTCTACCAGAGCACCAACCAGAGCAAGCCGCTCGCTTTCAGCTCGTTGAGCCCTGTCCCGTGGCAGAGCAACACGAACGGCGGCGTCGCTCGCCTGATGGTGACCCGCGACTTCTGATCGCTTCACGATCGGACGCATTCCGGCCCCGGAGCGCAAGCTCCGGGGTTTTTTTGTTGGCGGCGGCGCGCCCCTTCCCCCCTTGCGGGGGAAGGTGGCATTGCGAAGCAATGACGGATGAGGGGGGCGCCGCAAGGCGCGTTGTCGGGACAGGCGCGATCCCCGACGAATTGCAGGGCATAAGAGACAGGCTTGCGTAGGCGCCGAAGCGACGCGCCTTGCGGCGCGCCCCCTCATCCGTCGTCGCTGACGCGACGACACCTTCCCCCGCAAGGGGGGAAGGCACGCGCGCCGGCCTTCCTCACCGCGCCTCGATCGCCACGAAAGCCTGCGCCAGCGGGCCTTCGTCGGTGATGGTGAGATGGATGAACGCCTGCGCGCCGGGCGGCGTGATTTCGGCGAGGCGCGCGGCGGCGCCGCCGGTCAGGCGCATCGTCGGCTGGCCCGAGGGCAGGTTGACGACGCCCATGTCGCGCCAGAACACGCCGTGGCGCAGCCCGGTGCCCAGCGCCTTGGCGCAGGCCTCCTTGGCGGCGAAGCGCTTGGCGTAGGAGGCGGCGCGCCCGGCGGCCCGGCGATCCGAGCGGGCCCGCTCGACGTCGGTGAAACAGCGCGCGAGGAAGCGCTCGCCGAAGCGCTCGAGCGTCTCCTCGATGCGGCGGATGTCGCACAGGTCGCTGCCGATCCCGACGATCATCGGCGCGCCCCTTCCCCCCTCGCGGGGGAAGGTGGCCCTCGCGTCAGCGAGGGTCGGATGAGGGGGGTCGCGCGGAGCGCGACCGCTTGGAACCGTGTCATCGCAAACTATCGCGCTCGCGCGCGATCCCCCTCATCCGTCACGCTTCGCGTGACACCTTCCCCCGCGAGGGGGGAAGGGGCGCGCGCTCATCGTTCGCCTCCCCCGCGCGCGCGCCCCTCGTCCATCGCCGCGCGCATCGTGCGCACGCTCTGCGCCAGGCCGACGAAAATCGCCTCGCCGATCAGGAAGTGGCCGATGTTCAGCTCGACGATCTCAGGCAGGGCGGCGATCGCGCGCGCGGTGTCGTAATCGAGGCCGTGCCCGGCGTGGCACTCGAGGCCGAGCGCCGCGGCCTGCGCCGCCGCGACGCGCAGGCGGCCGAACTCGTGGTCGGCGCGCTCGCGCTCCCCCTGCGCCAGCGCGTCGCACCACGCTCCCGTGTGCAGCTCGACGACGGGCGCGCGCAGCGAGGCGCAGGCGCCGAGCGCGTCGATCGACGGCTCGACGAACATCGAGACGCGGATCCCCGCCCTCTTCAGTTCGGCGACGAAGGGTTTTAGCGAATCGTGGCCGCCGATCACGTCGAGGCCGCCCTCGGTGGTGCGCTCGGTGCGCTTTTCCGGCACCAGGCAGCAGGCGTGCGGGCGAATGCGCATGGCGATGTCGAGCATCTGCCCGGTCGCCGCCATCTCGAAATTCAGCGGCTTGGAGATCGCGGCCTTCAGGCGGCGCATGTCGTCGTCGTGGATGTGGCGGCGATCCTCGCGCAAGTGCGCGGTGACGCCGTCGGCGCCGGCTTCGATGGCGACGAGCGCCGCGCGCAACGGATCGGGAAGGGCGCCGCCGCGCGCGTTGCGCACCGTGGCGACGTGATCGACGTTGACCCCCAGACGCAGCGCTGCCATCGAACGGTCCTTTCCCAGTTGGAGGCGGTCAGGGCGCCCCGGCCAGCGCCCGGCTTCCCGGCTTGACCGCCGGAATGGCCGCCAGTTCCGGGGGCAGCGCATCGGCGCGATAGGCGGGAATGTCGAGCGTCGCCAGCGCGACGCGGGGAACCCCGATCTCCGCCTTGCCGCCCGAGCGATCGATCAGGCACGCCGCGCCGACGATTCTTCCCGGATGCTGGCGCAGCGCGGCCAGGCACTCGCGCGAGGAGAGGCCGGTGGTGATGACGTCCTCGACCAGCAGCACGCGCGCCCCCGGCGCGATGGCGAAGCCGCGCCGCAGCGTGAAGACGCCGTCCTCGCGCTCGACGAAGATCGCCTTGGCGCCGAGCCAGCGCGCCGTCTCGTAGCCGGGCACGATGCCGCCGACCGCCGGCGAGGCGACGACGTCGATCGGCCCGAAGGCGGCGCGCGCCTTGCGCGCCAGCGCGCGGCACAGCCGCTCGGTGCGCGCCGGGTCCTGAAAGACGGCCATCTTCTGCACGAAGACCGGCGAGCGCAGCCCCGAGGACAGGATGAAATGCCCTTCGAGCAGCGCGCCGGCGGCGCGAAACTCTTCCAGCGTCTGTTCCGGGGTGAGGTCGAGCGAGGCGTCCATGGCGCTTCTCATAGCAGGCCGCGGCGGCCACGCAAAAGCTTTGTCGGCTGGGTCAGTCCGGCCAGAAGTCCTTGTCCGTCACCTGATCGAACGACCATGGGCAGTCCGTCGGGAAGACGGAGCGATCGAGGCCGGTTTCTCGAGCCGCGCCGAGAATGGCGCGGCGATAGCCGGCCGCGATCGCTTCCGAAAGGCCCGCCTTGAGGCTCGGGTTGTCGCCCAGATGGTCCTCGAGCTGGTCGCGCTGGTCTTCGATCGTCAGTCGCCAGCTATTGCCGCGCAAAGCGGGCTGGAACCGCCACTTGAGCAGATGCGACAGCAGGACCGCGAGGCGATTGACGAGTTCGCGCTTCTCGGTCCTGCCCATGCTCGCGATCTCCTCGGCGATGTTCTCGATATCGGCTCGGCCGAGCTGGCCGGCGCGCAGCAACGCGGCCTGCTCGTTCGCCCAGGCGTAGAAGTCGCGCTGGTAATTGCTGTTGGACATGTTCAGCCTCTCGCTCGACGATCGGGCGACGCGCGTCGAGCACGGAAACGGCCAAGTATCGCCCGCCGGCGATCTCTCGAGTGCAATCATGCACCGTAGCTCCACAACGCGCAACGGCGGGGAAAACTGGCCGGAAGGCCCACGCGGGAGTTGCGCGCCCGGCGCGGCTCGCGCAAGATCTGGCGATCACGCGCGGAGCCCTTGCCGATGCGCCCCTTTGAAACCAAGACCCTCGGCGAGCGGCCCGACGCCGTCGCGCCCGACGGCACGAGCGTGCGCCTGCTCCTTTCGCTGGCGGGCGGCAGTTTCGCGCATTTCGAACTGCCGGCCGGCGCGGTGTCGCACGCCGTCGCGCATCGCAGCGTCGAGGAGATCTGGTACGTCCTCTCCGGGCGCGGACGGGTCTGGCGGCGCGCGGGCGAAAAGGAGAGCGTCGTCGACGCCGCGCCCGGCCTCTGCCTGACGATTCCGCTCGGAACCCATTTCCAGTTCCGCGCCGAGCGCGAGGCGCCCCTCGCCTTCCTCGCGGTCACCATGCCGCCCTGGCCGGGCGCCGACGAAGCCTTCCGCGTCGCCGGCCCCTGGGGCGCCACGGTAGGTTAGAGATCGACGCATCGCGCCCCTTGCCTGCGCGCCCGCGCGCTGCTAGCCATCGCGGGTCTCACGCGCCGCTCGAGGCGAGCCGGTTTAGCTCAGTTGGTAGAGCAGCGGTTTTGTAAACCGTTGGTCGCGGGTTCGACTCCTGCAACCGGCACCACTTGAACTAGGGGGGATAAATGAGCGCGCAACTGCCTGTCTGCGGCAGGACCTGCGTGACGAAAACAGTGTAGTCCGGGAACCAATAGTTGTTTCCGTCCCACGGATCGATCACGCTGATGCTGACCCCGCTAATTCCATTCAACAATACCGCATGACCGCTCGGATTGGGCGTCAGCGTGGTGATCCCGAGGTACATGATCGGCGCCGCGGAAAGCAAGTTGGCGAAGCCGTCGGCGTCCAACGATTGAGCGAGCCAGGTGAAGCCCAGCGCCTGGCATACGCTCGGAACGAGTTGCGTGGTCAAAGGCTGATTATTTGTATACATGCTACTTGTCATCGGGACGTTCGCAGGATCGTTCAAGCTACCCACCAATCCCTTCGCTTGTTGGCAGTTGTAGATCATTTGAAAACAGGCGAACCAACACAAGTTCGTATTCGGCTGCGGGATGATGTTCACGTTTTGCCAGATGGATTGATTGGCCAAATTCGCCTCCTCGCTTTCGCGATACGGCACCGTAGACCATTCGAGCAAATTGCGGCGAGCGACACGCCCGACGCGAATTGCCGCAGCAGGAAGCGAATCGGGAACTCGCCGACGCGGCCCGGACGGCTGATGGCCACGCTCAATCTGCGACTGTTCGGGGTTCGTGGCAAGCCCTCGACGCTCCAGAGGCTTCTTGCGATCCGAGCGGCGTCTCGCCGACCGTTCGCGGCTTCGACTCCGGCGGCCGGCGCCATCGCTAGGCAGGCGGAGACTCGCCCCCCGCGGCGGGCCGCTCGGCGCCGTCCGGCCGCGCCGCCCATTGCGGCCGCGTCAGCGCCATCATCGTCAGATCGAGCCGGCTTCCGTCGGCGGCGCGGTAGGCCTCGCGCAGCACGCCGTCGCGGGAAAAGCCGAGCTTCTCGTAGACCCGCTGGGCGCGCGCGTTGTGCGCGAAGCAATCGAGCCAGAAGCGGTGCGCGGCGGTCCGGGTGAAGGCCCAGGCGACGAGAAGCTCGAGAAACGCGCCGCCGACGCCCTCGTCCGGCCGCGCTGCGGCGATCCGCTTCAAGTAGAGGTTGCCGTGCGCGTCCGCGAGATCGCGCAGTATGGCGAAGGCCGCGATCGCCCCGTCGTCGGTCTCGCCGAGAAAATAGGCGTGGTTCGGCGACGCCATCATGGCGCGATGCTCGGCTTCCGGCGAGCGTCCGACGAAACGCTCGAAACCGGGCGTGCGCTCGATCGCCATGATCGCGCTCAAGTCGGCGAGCGTCGCGGAACGAAGGGTCATTCTGGGCGCCATCGGCGTTCGTCGCTCCGCGCCATTCCAAAGAGAAAACGCCACGAGAGAAAACGCCATTGCGCGCGGCGAGGCGATTGTTTATATCCCGCCCCACTCGCGGCCGCGAGGCCTCTCGATGAGGCCCGATGGAGTCTTGAGCGCGAAGAGAAGTTATCAGGGCGGCTAGCTCAGCGGTAGAGCACTTCGGTGACATCGAAGGGGTCACAGGTTCAATCCCTGTGCCGCCCACCATCTCCATCGCCGGCCGGCGCGGGCCGCCTTTCGCCGGACCCCTCCGCGCGAAGCTGCGCGAGCGCGTAGGAGACGAACACGCCCGCCAGCGCGATCGCCATGCCGAACCAGGTCGCCGCGTAGGAGAGATGATTGTTCGGGAAGGCGACGATCGTTTCGCCGCCCTCGGGCAGGTCGGCCGGATCGGCGCTCGCGTCGGCGTCGATCGAGAACGGCGCATAACGGGAAAGGCCCATCGCGCGCGCGATCGCCGGCGCGTCGCGGGTGAACCATTGGCCGCTCGCGGGATCGTCGGCGGGCGTGAACCAGGTGCGCTCCTCGCTGGCGCGCATCAGCCCGGCGACTTCCGTCTCGCCTGCGCCGAGCCCGTTTCCCGCCTGGTCCTTGCGGTCCTCGGGCACGAAGCCGCGATTGACGAGAACCACCGCGCCGCTCGCCAGCCTGAGCGGCGTCATCACGAGATAGCCGGGACCGCCGTAGCGCCCGCGCGGGCTCGACAGGGCGCGAAACACCAGGACTTGCCGGCTCGCGTCATACACGCCCGCGACGCGCACGTGGCGATATTCGGTGTCGGCCGGCCTGAGCTTCGGCCAATCGGCCTCCGCGGGCAAGTCGACCGGCGCGGCGTGAACGCGCGACTCGACCGCGGCGATCAGCGCGTCCTTCCAGGCGAGCCGCTGCAACTGCCAGACGCCGAGGCCGACGAGAAAAACGACGCCGAGGAGGCTCGCCAGCGCCGGCGCGACGAGCGATCGAACGCGCCCGGTCATCGGCGATCGAGCCGCCCGGGTTCGGCCTTGTGGACGTATTGCGCGGCGACGAGGAATCCCTTGAGCGGCCGCAGCAGCCCCAAGCAGACGACCAGCGTCAGCGGCAGGAAGACGACCGCGTGGACCCACAGCGGCGGCTCGTAGGCGACCTCCACCGCCAGCGCGATCCCCAGCACGACGAAGCCGGCGAAGAGGGTCACCAGCACCGCCGGCCCGTCGCCGGCGTCGGCGAAGGCGAAGTCGAGACCACAGACGTCGCAACGCGGCGCGAGGTCGAGGAAGCCGGAAAACATCCGTCCCTCGCCGCAACGCGGGCAGCGCCCGAAGAGGCCCGTCGAAACCGGCGAGATCGGGGGGTAGCGACGCTCTTCGTCGGGCATGGCGGGCGGTTCGCTTTCGGTTCCTGCGCCGCGGGCCGGCGCGATTGCCTCAACCGGCCGCGCCCTCGATCGCTGCGCCCCACGAGCCCCAGACGTAGATGCAGCAGAACAGGAACAGCCACACCACGTCGACGAAGTGCCAATACCACGCGGCAAACTCGAAGCCCAGGTGCTGTTGCGGCGTGAACTGCCCGACGTTGGCGCGAACGAGGCAGACGAGGAGGAAAATCGTGCCGATGATCACGTGCGCGCCGTGGAACCCCGTCGCCATGAAGAACGTCGCGCCGTAGATCGAATTGGCGAACGCGAACGGCGCGTGCGCGTATTCCCACGCCTGCACGCTGGTGAAGCAGAGCCCGAGCAGGATCGTCAGCGTCAGGCCGGTCTTGAGGCCGTGGCGGTCGCCATTCAGCAGCGCGTGATGGGCCCAGGTGACCGTCGCGCCGGAGGTGAGCAGGATCAGCGTATTGAGCAGCGGCAGATTGAGCGGATCGAGCACCTCGGTGCCCTTGGGCGGCCACATGCCGCCGGTGAAGGCGACGCGTCCGTATTGGATCGTCTCGTTGGAGAACAGCGAAGCGTCGAAGAACGCCCAGAACCAGGCGACGAAAAACATCACCTCCGAGGCGATGAACAGCATCATGCCGTAGCGATGGCTGATCTGCACCACGCGCGTATGGTCGCCGGTTTCGGCCTCGTGGACGACGTCGATCCACCACGACGCCATGACATAGAGAAGGCCGGCGACGCCGACGCCGAGCAGCGGAACGCCGAAGCGCCCCAACGCCATGTCCTTGCCGTGCATCGTCAAGATGAGGCCGACGGCGGTCAGAAAGGCGAAGGCCGCGCCGACCACCGGCCAGGGGCTCGGGTTGACCAAGTGGTAATCGTGGTGCGGCTTGGCGTGCGCGTCGGCCATGAACTTCCCCTATTCGTCGATCCGACCGGCGCGCGCGCCCGTCGGTTGGCTACGTTTCGTCGGGCGCCGCCGGGCGGCGCGTCGGTTACAATTGCGGCGGCGCGCCGCTCGACGACGGCGCGAGCGCCACGGGCTTGGCCTCGTTCGCCGGCGCGAAAAGCGTGTAGGACAGCGTGATCGCGTCGACCTTGTCCATGGTGTGATCGCGCTCGAGCCGCGGATCGAGAAAGAACACCACCGGCAATTCCGCGCTTTCGCCAGGGCCCAAGCGCTGCTCGGAAAAGCAGAAGCACGAAATCTTGTCGAACCAGGCGCCGGAAACCTCCGGCGTCACGTTGTAGACCGCGACCGCCGCGGTTTCCCGCGCCTGGCGATTGTGGACGCGAAAGAACACCGTCGCCGTGGCGCCGGTGCGCAGCTTCACCGAATCGACCTCCGGCTCGAAACTCCAATCGAGGCCGGGCGCGACGTTGGCGTCGAAGCGAACGGTGAACACGCGCTCGCCCTTGGCGCCCGAGCCGCGCCGCGCGATCTGCGTCGTTCCGGCGTATCCGGTCGCCTTGCAGAACGCCGCGTAAAGCGGGACGGCCGCATAGGCGGCGCCGACCATCGCCAGCGCCGCGAAGCCGGCGATCCAGCCGATGCGGCGATTGGCTTGCCGTCGATCCGGCCGGGAGCTCGGCATGGCGCGTTTCACGGCATCGGCCGCAGGGCGTTCGGCCCGAGCTTGACGATCGTTATCGCGTAAAACAGCGCGGCGAGAAAGGCGACGCTGAACCCGATGGCGAAATTGCGGCGGCGCAGATTGCGCATCTGGCCGGCCGTGAGCGCGACGTTCGATCGCAGCGGTCTGTCGTTCATCGCAATGTCCCTTTAAAGGCCCCAACGCTCGACGAGAGCGAACCCATGCTCGACGACGAGCGTGGCGACGAGCAGGAAGAGATAGAGAATCGAATAGCCGAACAGTTGCATCGCCGCCTTGTTCGCCGCCGCTCCCTCGCGCACGCGGTAGACGCGCGCCGCCATCGCAACCATGCCGACGCCCGAGGCGATCGCCGCCGCGCCGTAGAGGCTCCCGCCCAGACCGGTGAGCCACGGCGCGACGCCGAGCGGCGCCAACAGCAGCGAATAGATCAGGATTTCCAGACGCGTGCGCGACGCCCCCTTGACGTTGGGCAACATCGGAACGCCCGCGCGTTCGTAGTCGCGGCTCTTGACCAACGCCAGCGCCCAGAAGTGCGGCGGCGTCCAGACGAAGATGATGGCGAAGAGCAGCAGGCTGTCGAACGTGACGCCGCCGCCCGTCGCGGCATAGCCGACGACGGGGGGCAAGGCCCCGGCGGCGCCGCCGATCACGATGTTCAGGGGCGTCGATCGCTTCAGCCACATCGTGTAGATCACCACGTAGAAGAAGATGGTGAAGGCGAGCAGGCCGGCGGCGATGAGGTTGGCCGCCGCGGCGAGCGTCAGAACCGAGAAGAACGCCAGGGTCAGGCCGAAGAACAGCGCCTCGCCGGGCTCGATCAGGCCCGCGGGAATGGCGCGCGACCGGGTCCTCGCCATCAGCGCGTCGATGTCGGCGTCCCACCACATGTTGAGCGCGCCGGCGGCGCCCGCGCCGACCGCGATGGCCAACAGCGAGGCGAAGCCGATGACCGGGTGAACGCGATGGGGGGCGCACAACATGCCCGCCAAGGCGGTGAGGACGACGAGCGACATCACCCTCGGCTTGAGCAGCGACACGAATTCGCGCGGCCCCGCGACGTAGCCGGCGATCGCCGCGTCGAGACGGGAACTGTCTTGGCCAATCATGCTCATCGGCGTGACCTTGCGAAGCGGCGGGACCTAAGATCAGTGATCGAAGCCGGTGATGCGCGGCAGGGTTTCGTATTGGTGGAACGGCGGCGGCGACGGCAGCGTCCATTCCAAGGTCGTCGCGCCGACGCCCCACGGATTGTCGCCGGCGACCCGCTTGCGGGCGAAGGCGTCATAGACCGTGTAGAGGAAGACGAGCGTCGCCACGCCGGCGATATAGGCGCCGATCGAAGAGACGAAATTCCACTGCCAGTAGGCGTCGGGATAGTCGACGTAGCGTCGCGGCATGCCGGCCAGACCGAGGAAATGCTGGGGGAAGAACGTCACGTTGATGCCGACGAACAGCAGCCAGAAGTGCAATTTGGCGAGAGCCTCGTTGTACATGTAGCCGGTCATCTTGGGGAACCAGTAGTAGAACCCGGCGAAGATCGAGAACACCGCGCCGAGCGACATCGTGTAATGGAAATGCGCGACGACATAGTAGGTCTCGTGCAGCGCGCGATCGACGCCCGCGTTGGCGAGCACGACGCCGGTGACGCCGCCGATGGTGAACACCAGGATGAATCCGATCGCCCATAACATCGGCGCGCGCAGCGAGATCGATCCGCCCCACATCGTCGCGATCCAGGAAAACACCTTCACGCCCGTCGGCACCGCGATGACCATCGTCGCGAAAACGAAATAGCGCTGCGTGTTCAGCGACAGGCCCACCGTGTACATATGGTGCGCCCAGACGAGGAAGCCGACCGCGCCGATCGCCACCATCGCGTAGACCATGCCGAGATAGCCGAACACCGGCTTGCGCGAGAAGGTCGAGATGATCTGGCTGATGATGCCGAAGCCCGGCAGGATCAGGATGTAGACTTCGGGATGGCCGAAGAACCAGAACAGATGCTGGAACAGAATCGGATCGCCGCCGCCGGCCGGGTTGAAGAAAGTGGTGCCGAAATTGCGGTCGGTGAGCAGCATCGTGATGCCGCCCGCCAGAACCGGCAGCGACAAGACCAGCAGGAACGCCGTCACCAGCACCGACCAGACGAACAGCGGCATGCGGTGCATCGTCATGCCCGGAGCGCGCATGTTGAAAATCGTGGTGATGAAATTGATCGCGCCGAGAATCGACGAAGCGCCGGCCAGATGCAGCGACAGAATGACGAAATCCATCGCCGGTCCCGGCGTGCCGACCGTGGAGGAGAACGGCGGATAAAGAACCCAGCCGCCGCCGAAGCCGTGCATGCCCGGCGACCCTTCGACGAACATCGATATCACCAGCAACGCGAACGAAGCGGGCAACAGCCAGAAGGAGATGTTGTTCATGCGCGGGAACGCCATGTCGGGCGCTCCGATCAACAGCGGCACGAACCAATTGCCGAACCCGCCGATCAGCGCCGGCATCACCATGAAGAAGATCATGATGACGCCGTGGGCGGTGATGAAGACGTTGTACATGTTCTTGGCGGCGTCGATCGAGCCGTCGCCCGCAAGAATCGCCGAAATGACCGGGAAGACCTTGAGGCCCGGATACATCAATTCCATGCGGATGGCGCCGGAGAGCGCGGAGCCGACCAGGCCCGCCGTAACGGCGAAGATCAGATAGAGCGTGCCGATGTCCTTGTGATTGGTCGACAAGAGATATCGCCGCCAGCCGGTGGGGTGGCCGCGCCCTTCGTCCGCGTGACCGTCATCGTGAACTGCAGCGTCGGTCGCCATGAAAGCCTTCCCTCGAAATTCGATGTTTCCGTAAAGTCGCCGAAATCCTCTCGAGCGCGAGCTACGGGCGCGCGGACGCGGGGTCGGCGTTCGCCAGACGGGTCGCGCTTTCCCCCGCGGCGAATTTCTTCTTCGCCTCGACGAGCCAGGCCTGGTACGCGTCATCGCTCACGACGCGGAAGGCGATCGGCATGAACGCGTGATCCTTGCCGCAGATTTTCGAGCACTGGCCGTAGTAGACGCCCTCGCGGTCCGCCTTGAACCAGGTCTCGTTGAGGCGGCCGGGAACGGCGTCGATGCGCACGCCGAACGAGGGGACGACGAACGAATGAATGACGTCGGTGGCGGTGACCTGCACCCGCACCACCTTGTTGACGGGCACCACGGCCTCGTTGTCGACCGAGAGCAGTCGAATGTCGCCGTTCTCCGGCTTCAGGTCGGCGTCGGCCTTCATGTAGGAGTCGAAGGAGAAGCCGCCTTGGTCCTGCGGATAAGCGTAGGACCAATGCCATTGCGACCCCGTCACCTTGATCGTCACGTCGGCCGGCGGAATCGTCAGTTGCATCGTCAACAATCGGAACGACGGCATCGCGATGACCACGAGAATCATCACCGGCACGATGGTCCAGGCCACTTCGAGACCGGTGTGATGGGTGGTCTTCGAGGGCGTCGGATTGGCCTTTTCGTTGAATCGCCAGACGACATAGACGAGCAGCGCCAAAACGAAGAGGCAGATCAGGACGGTCAACGGCAACAGGATCGAATTGTGAAACCATTGAAGGTAGCGGGCGAGATCGGTGACGGGTTCTTGAAATCCGATCTGACCCGGCTCGGGCCGCCCGTAGCCGTTGGCCGAGGCGGCCGAGGCCGAGAACAGCCCAAGGAGAGCGCTCCCCCCCGCCAGCGCTGCCGGGGCCGTCCCAATTCGTCCGCAAGCCTTCATTTCCCGCACCTGTTTCTCTCGCCTTCGCTCCGCAATGCGCCTCGCGCGGTCGGTCGTCGCCCTCTGTCTGCGTCGCCTTGCCGCAGCCAGTGCGACATCATACCGCATTCTCACGTTTTGCAAACCACAAAGACGACGCGTGGCCGTCGCTCGCGATCGCGGCGCGACTTCGGCGGCGCGGTTCGCAACGCGCCTTGACAGCGACGGGGCTTTTGATAGGCCATGCCGGCGATCGGCCAACAGACAGCGGTGTTCATGGATTGGGTCTTTCCCGGGGGCGGGAGCGGAGCGGGAAAAACGACTCGGCTGATCGGCGCCGCCCTTCTCGGGTTATGCGCCTTGGCGCTCGGGCGCGGCCCGACGCCTGCGCAGGCCGCCGTCACCGACAAACACGGCGCGTGGGAAACGCGCTGCGAAACGCCGCCCGGCGCGTCCACGCAGCAATGCGCCATCGTCCAGAGCGTCGTCGACGAGGAGAGGCCCAACATCACCTTGGTCATCATCGCGCTGAAGACGGCCGATCATAAGAGTCGGCTGTTGCGCGTCATCGCGCCGCTCGGCGTGCTGATCCCGACGGGCATCGGCTTGAAGCTCGACCAGGACGATTTCGGGCGCATGAGTTTCATACGCTGTCTGCCCAACGGATGCGTCGCCGAGGTCATGCTCGACGACAAGGTGCTGACGAGGATGGAGACCGCGAAAACCATGACCCTCGTTCTCTTCCAGACGCCCGAGGAGGGAATCGGCGTGCCCGCGTCGCTGGCGGGCTTCAAGGAAGGCTTCGAGCAATTGCCTTGATCCTGCCGCCTTACGGAAACGAATCTTGCTATAGATGGCCGACCTGCCAGCCGGAGCGTGAATCGATGATTGCGAGCGTCTTTCCCAGGAATCTGCCCAGGAATCTGCGGTTCGCCCTGGTTTTTTGCGCCGCCGGACTTTGCGGCGCCTGCACCTCGCTGGAAACCTTCGGCCTGGCGTCCGACCGCGCGCCGACCGCGAGCGCGGCCAGGTCGGGAGACAAGGTCGCCGAGTCGGAGAAGATCGTCAGGAAGCCGATGAGCGCCGAGGATCTCGAATGCCCGACCGTCGAAGTTCGGGACGCTGCCGCGTCCCTGCGCGTCGGCGGCGAGGAGAACGCCTCGGTTCGCTATCAATTCGATATCGAGCAAACCGCGCGGCAATGCGACCCGCAGGGCGACCAATTCAGGCTCAAGGTCGGCGTATCCGGCCACTTGAAGATCGGCCCGGCCGGTTCGCCCGGCGCCTACAGCGCGCCGTTGCAAATCACCGTGCGCCGAGGGACCGACGAAAAGCCGGCCTATTCCAAGACCTACAAGGTGGAGGCGAACACCGCCGGCGGCGCCGAGGCGGCGTTCGATCTGGTTTCCGAGCCGATCGTCCTGCCGCTGACGCGCACCAATTTGGCCGACGATTACGCGATCGTCGTCGGGTTCGACACCGGCCATGCCGCCGAGGTCAAGCGACCGCACAAGCCGCGTCACGCGCAAGCGTCGGACGCGCATTGACAAAGCCGTCCGCTTGGGGCTTGGTGCCGGCGTCAGATGAAGACACCCAGCGGAAGAGTCCGGAACGATTCGTTCGTTCCGGCGCCGAAGGCGCAACCGCCCCGGAAACGCTCAGGCCTATGGACCGTTGGGTGATGACGCTCTGGAAAGCGGCGGGCGCTTCTCTTGCGCCGGCACACCGACGGGGGTAACCGCCGTTCGACGGCGGGAAATCTCTCAGGTCAACAGACAGAGGGGGCGCCGCCCAAAATTCGAGCGCGCGAAAAGCGTTCGAGGATCGGGCGGCGGCGCTCTTGCTTGTGACTGGTGGGCCATGTCGGAATCCGCGATCCTGCGCACGCCCCTTTATGGGCTGCACGTCGAGTTCGGCGCCCGTTTGGCGCCGTTCGCCGGCTACGAAATGCCGATCCAGTACGGGTCTGGAATTCTGGCGGAGCATCTGCAGACGCGCGCCAGCGCCGGGTTGTTCGACGTCTCGCACATGGGTCAGGCGCGGCTCGAGGGACCCGACCATGCGACGACGGCCCGCGCGCTCGAGCGTCTGTGCCCGGCCGATATTCTCGCTCTCGCTCCCGGACGGCAGCGCTACACGCAATTCCTCAACGCCGACGGCGGCGTCATCGACGATCTGATGGTCACGCGGCCTCCCGGCGCGGACGGCCGCTTTAACCTGGTGGTCAACGCCTCGCGCAAGGCGATCGATTTCGCGCTCCTCGACGCGGCGTTGCCTGCCGACGTGCGCCTGACGAGGCTCGACCAAGCGGCGCTGATCGCAGTGCAAGGCCCGGCCGCGGCGCGCGCGCTGGCGCGCTTGGCGCCGGAGAGCGACATCGCTGCGATGCCGTTCATGAGCGCGCGGCCGATCCAATTCGGCGCCTTCGAGACGCAGGTCTCGCGCTCGGGCTACACCGGCGAGGACGGCTTCGAGATTTCTCTCTCCGCGCGCGACGCCGAAGCCTTCGCCCGCCGCCTGCTCGCAGAGAGCGAAATCGAACCGATCGGCCTCGGCGCGCGCGATTCGCTGCGCCTGGAAGCGGGCCTTTGCCTCTACGGCCACGAACTCGACGAGACGATCGATCCCGTCGAAGCGGGCCTGGCCTGGTCGATCCAGAAGCGGCGCCGCGTCGAGGGCGGCTTTCCCGGCGCCGGCCGCATTCAGCGCGCGCTCGCCGACGGTCCCGCCCGCCGCCGGGTGGGAATCCGGCTCGACGGTCGCGCGCTCGCGCGCGAGGGCGCCGAGATCGTCGGCGCGTCGGGCGAGCCGATCGGTCGCGTGACCTCGGGCGGCTTCGGGCCGAGCGTCGGCGCGCCGATCGCCATGGGTTACGTCGCCAGCGCGGCGGCCGCGCCGGGGACGCCGCTCGCCCTGATGGTGCGCGGCAAGCCGCTCGCCGCGCGCGTCGCCCCCCTGCCATTCCATCCGCACGCCTATCATCGAGGCTGACGTTTCACCTTCGAAAGAGGAACGAGTCGATGTCGGATATCCGCTTCACCAAAGACCACGAATACGTCCGCGTCGACGGCGACGTCGGCACGGTGGGAATCAGCGATCACGCGCAGCACCAATTGGGCGACGTGGTTTTCGTCGAATTGCCGGCGCTCGGCGCCAAGTTCGAAAAGGGCGCGGGCGCGGCGGTCGTCGAAAGCGTCAAGGCGGCGAGCGACGTGTTCGCCCCGGTTTCCGGCGAGGTCGTCGCCGTCAACGGCGACGTCGACGCCGAACCCGGGCTGATCAATCAGGACGCGCTCGGCCGCGGCTGGATCATGAAGGTCAAGCTCGCCGACCCCAAGGAGCTCGACGCGCTCATGAGCGAGTCGGCCTACGACGCCTTCCTCAAGACTCTCGAGTGACCCGCCCATGCGCTATCTCCCGCTCGACGCCTCCGATCGCTCGTTGATGCTCGCCCGGATCGGCGCCGCCGACATCGAAGCGCTCTTTTCCGACATTCCCGCCGACAAGCGGTTGTCCGGGCTGCTCGACATGCCCGCGGGCATGAGCGAAATCGAGGTCGAGCGCGCGCTGACCGCGATGGCGGCGCGCAACGTCGCGGCCGGATCGGTCCCGTTTTTCCTCGGCGCCGGCGCCTATCGCCACCACGTTCCCGCGAGCGTCGATCACCTGATCCAGCGATCGGAATTCCTGACCAGCTACACGCCCTATCAGCCCGAAATCGCGCAAGGGACCTTGCACGCGCTGTTCGAGTTCCAGACGCAGGTCGCGGCGCTGACCGGCATGGAAGTCGCCAACGCCTCGATGTACGACGGCTCGACCGCCTGCGGCGAGGCGATGCTGATGGCGCATCGCCTGACGCGCCGCAAGAAGGCGGTTCTTTCCGGCGGGCTCCATCCGCAATATTCGGACGTCGCCGCGACGCTCGCCAAGATGGCGGGCGACGAGATCGTCCGCATGCCGCTCGACGTTCGCGCCGTGGAGGACGTCGGCGCAAGAATCGACGATGCGACGAGCTGCGTGATCGTGCAGACCCCGGACTTTTTCGGCAATCTGCGCGACCTGGCGCCGATCGCCGCCGCCGCCCACGCCAAAGGCGCAGTGCTGATCGCCGTCTTCACCGAAGCGGTCTCGCTCGGCGCGGTGCGCTCGCCCGGCGAAATGGGCGCCGACATCGTCGTCGGCGAAGGCCAGTCCATCGGCAACGCGCTCAACTTCGGCGGCCCCTATCTCGGGCTGTTCGCCGCCCGGCTCAAGCACGTGCGGCAAATGCCGGGGCGCCTAGCCGGCGAAACCGTGGACGCCGACGGCCGGCGCAGCTTCGTGCTGACGCTTTCGACGCGCGAACAGCACATTCGCCGCGAAAAGGCCACCAGCAACATCTGCACCAACTCTGGGCTCTGCGCGCTCGCGTTCTCCATCCATCTGACCTTGCTCGGCGAAGCAGGCCTGCGCCGTCTGGCCGCGGTCAATCACGCCCACGCGGTCGACCTCGCCGGGCGGCTCGACGCGATTGCCGGGGTCAGTGTGCTCAACAAGACGTTCTTCAACGAGTTCACCATCCGCACGCCGCGCGACGCCAAGGGCCTCATCGACGATCTGGCGCGGCGCGGCGTCATCGGCGGCCTGCCGGTCTCGCGCCTCGCGCCGCGCGCCGGGCTCGACGACCTCGTCGTGGTCGCTGCGACGGAACTCGACAGCGCCGCCGATCGCGCCGCCTACGCGGCCGCACTGGCGCAATGCCTGTAAGCCGCGCGCCCCTCGTCCCTATCGCGGAGAGCTCCATGAACGTCCAAGGCCGCCCGACCCAGCCAGCCCAAACGAGCCCGGCGCGCCGCGGCTCCTTCACCGGCAACCGCGCTCTCGATATGGAGGAGGCGCTGATCTTCGAAACCGGGAGGCTGGACGCGAGCGGCGTCGACGTCGAAGAGCCTGCGCCCTTCGCCTCGCGGCTCGGCGGCCACGCCCGCGTCGGCGCGATCGGCCTTCCCGGCCTCACCGAGCCGGAGGCGGTGCGCCATTACGTGCGGCTGTCGCGCAACAATTATTCGATCGACGCCGGGCTCTATCCGCTCGGCTCCTGCACGATGAAGCACAATCCGCGCCTCAACGAGAAAATGGCGCGCCTGCCGGGCTTTTGCGACGTTCATCCGCTCCAGCCGATCTCGACGGTCCAGGGCGCGCTCGAACTGATCGACGCGCTCGCGCGCCAGCTCCTGATCGTGACCGGCATGCGCGCGGTCGCGATGTCGCCCAAAGCGGGCGCCCATGGCGAACTGTGCGGCATGATGGCGATCAAGGCCGCGGTCGCGGCCCGCGGCGAAGAGAAGTCGCGCCATGTCGTGCTCGTGCCGGACTCCGCGCACGGCACCAATCCCGCCTCGGCCGCGTTCATCGGCCTTTCCGTGCGCGCCGTGCCCGCCGGCGCGGACGGCGTGGTGAGCGCGCAAGGCGTGCGCGCGGCGCTCGGCCCGGACGTCGCCGCCATCATGCTCACCAATCCCAACACCTGCGGCCTGTTCGAGCGCGACGTCGTCGCGATCGCCGACGCCATGCACGCGGCCGGAGCGTATTTCTACTGCGACGGCGCGAATCTCAACGCCATCGTCGGCAAGACCCGCCCCGGCGATCTCGGCGTCGACGCCATGCACATCAACTTGCACAAGACCTTCTCGACGCCGCACGGCGGCGGCGGTCCCGGCGCCGGTCCGGTGGTCTTCTCCGATCGCCTCGCCCCCTTCGCGCCGCTCCCGCATGTCGTGCGCAACGGCGAAGCGCTCGATCTCGTCGAGCACGAGGAAGGCGGCCGGGCCTTCGGCCGGATGAGCGCGTTCCACGGCCAGATGGGCATGTTCGTGCGCGCGCTCGCCTTCATTCTCTCGCACGGCGCCGACGGCCTCAAGCAGGCTTCGGAAGACGCGGTCCTCGCCGCCAATTACGTTCGCGCCTCGCTCGGCGATCTGATGAGCGCGCCGTTCGGCTCGCGGGCCTGCATGCACGAGGTGTTGTTCGACGACCACTGGCTCAAGGACAGCGGACTGACGACGCTCGATTTCGCCAAGGCGATGATCGACGAGGGCTACCACCCGATGACCGTCTATTTCCCGCTCGTGGTCCACGGGGCGATGCTGATCGAGCCGACCGAATCGGAGTCGAAGGCGAGCCTCGACCTCTTCATCATGACGTTGCGCGACTTGGCGATCAGCGCGCTCAAGGGCGAACGCCAGCGCTTCGTCGACGCGCCTCGCGACGCCCCGCGTCGACGCCTCGACGAAACGCGCGCCGCGCGTCAGCCGATTCTGCGCTGGGAGAAGCCCGCGCCGGCGTGAGCGCGGTGAACGACCACCGGCTAAAAGCCGGTGGCTTCAGGTTACGGCTTGAAGCCGGATTAGGTCGACCCCTTGGGTCGACTGCTACACAACCTTGAAATGGTCGTCTGGCGTCTCGGGCTTTTGA
>JBEKLU010000107.1:0-18620 GCA_050010035.1 Roseiarcus sp. | reverse complement strand
CCAAGGAGCTTTCCGAAGAGACGATGCTCAAGGCGGTGATGGCGGGCCACGCCGCGTTCCAGCCGGTGATCCAGGCGATCATCCGCCTCGCCGAAAAGGCCGCCAAGGAGCCGCGCGAGCTCAAAACGGTCGACAAGTCCGCGGTCGAGAAGGCGGTGCTCGCAGTCGGCGAAGCGGATCTGCGCGCCGCCTATTCGATCACCCAGAAGCAGGAGCGCTACGCCGCCGTCGACGCAGTCAAGGCGAAGGTGACCGCCAAGCTGCTCCCGGAGGGCGGCCAGCCCGAATTCACCGCCGAGGCGGTGGCCGAGGCTTTCCACAATGCCCAGGCCAAGGTCGTGCGCTGGAACATCCTCGACCATCAGCGCCGCATCGACGGGCGCAATCTGACGACGGTCAGGCCCATCCTCGCCCAGGTCGGCATTCTGCCGCGCACTCACGGCTCGGCCCTGTTCACGCGCGGCGAGACGCAGGCCCTGGTGGTGGCGACGCTCGGCACCGGCGAGGACGAGCAATACGTCGACTCGCTCGAGGGAACGTATAAGGAGCGCTTCCTGCTCCACTACAACTTCCCCCCCTATTCGGTCGGCGAGACCGGCCGCATGGGCGCGCCCGGCCGGCGCGAAATCGGACATGGCAAGCTCGCCTGGCGCGCCGTCCACCCGATGCTGCCGACCGCCGCCGAGTTCCCCTACACGATCCGCGTCGTCTCCGAGATCACCGAATCGAACGGCTCGTCGTCGATGGCGACGGTGTGCGGCTCCTCGCTGGCGCTGATGGACGCCGGCGTGCCGCTCAAGCGCCCGACCGCGGGCATCGCGATGGGCCTCATTCTCGAGGACAAGCGCTTCGCCGTGCTCTCCGACATCCTGGGCGACGAGGACCACCTCGGCGACATGGACTTCAAGGTCGCGGGCACCACGGAGGGCGTGACCTCCTTGCAGATGGACATCAAGATCTCCGGCATCACCGAGGAGATCATGAAGGTCGCGCTGGCTCAGGCCAGGGACGGCCGCATGCACATCCTGGGCGAAATGGGCAAGGCGCTCAGCGGCGCCCGCTCGGAGCTGGGCGAATTCGCGCCGCGCATCGAGACGCTGAAGATCCCCACCGACAAGATCCGCGAAGTGATCGGCACCGGCGGCAAGGTCATCCGCGAGATCGTCGAAAAGACCGGCGCCAAGATCAACATCGAGGACGACGGCACGGTGAAGGTCGCCTCCAGCGACGGCGCCAAGATCAAGGCCGCCATCGCCTGGATCAAGTCGATCGCCTCCGATCCGGAAGTCGGCCAGATCTACGACGGCACGGTGGTCAAGACGATGGAGTTCGGCGCTTTCGTCAATTTCTTCGGCTCGCGCGACGGTCTGGTGCACATCTCGCAGCTCGCCAAGAGCCGCGTCGCCAAGACCACCGACGTCGTCAAGGAAGGCGACAAGGTGAAGGTCAAGCTGATGGGCTTCGACGATCGCGGCAAGGTCAAGCTGTCGATGCGCGTCGTCGACCAGCAGACCGGCGTCGATCTCGAAAAGGCGGAAGCGAGCGAGGCCGCCGCGCAAGGGTGAAAAACGCTTAACCACGACGGATTAAACTTCGTTAACCCGCGAAATAGTCCGAGCGGCGCCTCACCGGCGCCGCTCTTTGCTTCTTATGTCGCGGCGGTCGGGTCGGCGCCTTTCGTCCCCCTCGAGAGACGATCGTGTCGGCGAGGCTCCGGCGTTAAGGCGAGCAAAAGATCGGCCCGGCAAGTTCGAACCCCGGGAACAACCAGGCGAGCGAAGAATCCCATGCAAGTCAGTTTCACCAGCGCGCTCGAAGACGGGCGCGCCCATCATGCGATCGGCCGCGTTCGGGCCGTGGGGCGTTGGCGCGCCGAGCGCGAGCCGGGCGCCGAGGCCGATCGGCGGGCCGTGCTGCTGCGCGCGCTGGTGCGCGAGGCCGAGGACTACGGCGCCGACGCGCTGATCGAGGTGAATTTCGAAGTCGAGGAAGTCCCGAGCGCCGATATCGACGGCGTGCCGCTCACCCGCCTCGTCGCCGCCGGCGCCGCCGTGCGCTTCGCCGTGGCGGCGTGAATCCCTTCTCCCGCGAGCGGGAGAAGGTGGCGCGCAGCGCCGGATGAGGGCCTGCGAAAACATTCATGAAATCACGGGATCGCGCGCCGGGCTTCGCGGCGCAGCGACCCCTCATCCGGCCCTTCGGGCCACCTTCTCCCGCGAGCGGGAGAAGGGAAGGGGCGCGCTACCCCGCGATCCTGGAAAAGTCCGCCACCGTGTGCACCGCCTCGCGCAGCTCGCCGAGCAGGCGCAGGCGGTTGAGCCGCAGCTCGGCCGCGTCGACGTTGACGGTGACGCTGAGGAAGAAGGCGTCGACCGGCGCGCGTAAGGCGGCCAGCGCGCGCATCGCCCCCTCGAAATCCTCGCGCGCCACGCGTTCGCGCGCCTCCGCGCCGGCGGCCGCGAGCGCATCGGCGAGCGCGATCTCCTCGGGCAGCGCCAGGGCGCCCGCGTCGTGCGCGCCGGCGAAAGCGCCCTTGCCGTCCTTCTTTTCCTCGGCGGTGACGATGTTGGCGGCGCGGCGGTAGCCGACCAGCAGGTTCTTGCCGTCGTCGGTGTCGAGGAAGCGCCCCAGCGCCTCGACGCGGCGCACGATCACGAGAAGGTCGTCCTGGCCGGGCAGCGCGAACACCGCGTCGATGAGATCGTACCGCGCGCCCTTTTCGCGCAGATAGACTTTTAGGCGGTCGGCGAAGAAGGCGAGGAGGTCGGCCGCGATTCTTTGAGCGTGAAAGCGACGAGACTCAACTAACTCGAAGGACGCCTCACGATTCGAGATCCTCTCACCTCGCTGAAGCAGTTCGTTCGCAACGGTATGGGTGCCGACCCTCAAGACCAGCGAGAGGCGGTGGTCCTCGCCAATGACCTCACTTGTCGAGCTAATTTCTATTCGCTGCTCCAAGATGTGTTGAAGCGCTTGGCGCAAATGAACCCGAATCTGCGCCTCGAGAAGAATGCGAATCACGCCCAGCGCCGCCCTGCGGAGCGCATACGGGTCCTTGCTGCCCGTCGGCTTCTCGTCGATCGCCCAGAACCCGACCAGGGTGTCGAGCTTGTCGGCGAGAGCGACGGCGACCGAGACCGGCACGGTTGGAATCCGGTCGTTCGGCCCTTGCGGCTTGTAATGCTCCTCGATCGCGTCGGCGACGCTCGGCTCCTCGCCTTGGGCGGCCGCGTAATAGCGGCCCATCAGGCCTTGCAACTCGGGGAATTCGCCGACCATCTCGCTGACGAGATCGGCCTTGGCGAGGCGCGCCGCGCGTTCTGCGAGATTCGCGTCCGCGCCAACCACTGGCGCCAGTTCGCGCGCCAGCGCCGCGATGCGCTCGACGCGCTCGCCCTGCGTGCCGAGCTTTTCATGAAACCTGATGCTCATCGCCTTCAGCTTCTCCAGCCGCTGGTCGAGCGGCTTGGCCGCCTTGTCCTTGTAGTCGGGCAGCGGGGCGAGGTCGGTCAGCCAGAAATGACGCGCGTCGGAGAGGCGTGCGCGCACGACGCGGCCGTTGCCCGCCGCGATCGCCTTGCCGCCGTCGCTGGCGACGAGGTTGGAAACCAGGATGAATTTGTTGGCTAGCCGCGCCCCGACAGCTCCACCAACGTCATGGCCGGGCTTGTCCCGGCCATCCACGCCGTTCCGCCGTGTTGCGCTTTCGCGGTCGGCGCTGGGCGGCTCCACCAACTGGATGGCCGGGTCGAGCCCGCCCATGACGGATTCGGAATCGCCGTGGCTCCTCACTTCGCGCAGCACAAAACATTTCTGGTTGGCGCGGATCGTCGCGCGAATGACCTCGGGCGGGATTTCCAGGAACGCCGCCTCGAATTCGCCCATCAGCACGACCGGCCATTCGACGAGGCCGGCGACCTCCTCGAGCAGCCCCTCGTCCTCGACGAGCTCGAGCCCGTGGGCGAGCGCGAGGCTGTGCGCGTCGGCCGAAATCATCGCCTTGCGCCGGTCGGCGTCGAGGACGACCTTCGCCTTGGCGAGCGCGGCGGCGTAATCCTCGAAGCGGCGGACCTTGATCGGCGCCGGCGCCATGAAGCGATGGCCGTAAGTCACGTCGCCCGCCGTCAGGCCGTCGACGGAAAAGGCGATCGTCTCGACCGCCTCGTGCGGGCCGCCGAACGTGCAGAGGATCGAGCGCAGCGGGCGCACCCAGCGCAGCGTGTCGGGCCGAGCCGACGCGGCGCCCCAGCGCATCGATTTCGGCCAGGGAAAGGCGCGAATGATCGCGGGGAGAATCTCGGCGAGCAGTTCGCGCGTCGGCCGGCCGGGCTTTTCGATCACGGCGACATAGAATTCGCCCTTCCTGGCGTCCTTCTCGATCTTCGCGTCCTCGATGCGCTTGAGCCCGGCGCTCTTGAGGAAGCCCTGGATCGCGCCGTCCGGCGCGCCGACGCGCGGCCCCTTGCGCTCTTCGCGCCGATGCGGCTGCGCCTCGGGCAGGCCGACGACGTGCAGCGCCAGCCGGCGCGGCGTCGCGAAGCCTTGCGCGCCTTCGTAGGTCACGTCGGCCTCGACGAGCGCATTCGTGACGAGCCGCTTGAGGTCGTCCGCCGCCTGGCGCTGCATGCGCGCCGGGATTTCTTCGCTGAAGAGTTCGAGGAGCAGGTCGGGCATTCGCGTTCTTCTCTAGGTAAACACTTGACGACAGCGCGGCTACTCGCCCCGCCCCTCACCCTGCCTCTCCCCGCGCGCGGGGAGAGGGGAAGACGGCGCCGCGCGCGCCCCTCTCCCCGCGCGCGGGGAGAGGGAAGGGTGAGGGGCTTGGGGATTGGCCGCAAGCCTTGCCCCACGCTACGCGGCTCACGCCGCCGCCCCCCCGCCCGCCGTCTTCAGCCACGCCGCGCCGCAGGCCTTGGCGAGGTCGCGCACGCGCAGCAGGTAGCTCTGGCGTTCGGTGACGGAGATGACGCCGCGCGCGTCGAGGAGGTTGAAGGCGTGGCTCGCCTTGATGCACTGGTCGTAGGCGGGCAGGGCCATGAGGTGCCGCTCGCCCGCCTCGCCCTTGTCGAGCAGCGAGCGGCATTCGGCCTCGGCGTCCTTGAAGTGCCGGAACAGAATCTCCGTGTCGGCGAACTCGAAGTTGAAGCGCGAATATTCCTGCTCGGCTTGCAGGAACACGTCGCCGTAGGAAATCTTTTCCGCGCCCTCGCGGCCGTTGAAATTGATGTCGTAGAGGCTGTCGACGCCCTGCACGTACATCGCCAGCCGTTCGAGCCCGTAGGTCAGTTCGCCCGACACCGGCGCGCATTCGAAGCCGGCGATCTGCTGAAAGTAAGTGAACTGCGACACCTCCATGCCGTCGCACCAGCATTCCCACCCCAGGCCCCAGGCGCCGAGCGTCGGGCTCTCCCAGTCGTCCTCGACGAAGCGCACGTCGTGCAGCGCCATGTCGACGCCGATCGCCTTGAGCGAATCGAGATAGAGCTCCTGCAAGTCCTCCGGCGAGGGCTTGAGGATCACCTGATACTGATAATAGTGCTGCAAGCGATTGGGGTTCTCGCCGTAGCGCCCGTCCTTGGGACGGCGCGAAGGCTGGACATAGGCCGCCTTCCACGGCTTCGGGCCGAGCGAGCGCAAGGTCGTGGCGGGATGGAACGTGCCGGCGCCGACCTCCATGTCGTAGGGCTGCAAGATCACGCAGCCCTGCCGCGCCCAAAAGCTCTGCAAGGTCAGGATCAGGGCCTGGAACGATTGCGCGGGATCGAGCGAGGCGTCGGCGGCAGGCATCGGGAGGGGGAACTCGGGTTTTCGCGTTTGCGCGGCGGACCCTAGAGACGCCTCCCCCTCGGGTCAACGCGGATCATGCGGGGTTTCACTCTTGCCAGTCGATCGTCGCCTCGCCGCGGTGAATGGCCTCGGCGCGCGCGGTGGAGGCGCCGGAGGCTTCGTGCAGCGCCAGCGGCGGCGCGATGCGCAGCGGCGCTTTCGATCCCTTGACGCCGCAAATCAGCAGCCGATGCGCGTTCTCGCCGGCGCGCGGCAGGACCGCCAGCAATGCGACGCCGCCGAGCCGGCGCCCGATCGCGGCGAGGATCGCTCCGAGCGCGTCGGGGCGATGGATCATGACGAAGCGTCCCCCCGGCGCCAGCAGGGCGAGGCAGGCGACGATCCAGGCTTCGAGCGGCGAGGCGGCGCCCTCGCGCGCCGGCGCCACGTGCGCGCGGGCGCGGCGCGCATCGGGCGAGGCGCGAACGTTGCGAGCGTCGAAAAACGGCGGATTGGTCACGACGAGGTCGGCCTTGCCGTCGGCGAGGCCCGCCGCCCGTCGGTCGGGCGCGCCGAGCGCGTCCGCGGCGATGACGCGCGCGCGCGCCTCCAGGCGGTTGAGCGCGGCGTTTTCGCGCGCCAGGGCGGCGAGCGCGGGGTCGATCTCGACAAGGTCGCCGAGCGCCTCGGGCCAGCGCTGGAGGAGAGCGAGGCCGACCGCGCCGACCCCGGCGCCGACGTCGACGAGGCGGCGCGCCGGCGCGCCCGCGGCCGCTGCGAGCAACACCGCGTCGGCGCCGACCCGGTGGCCGTCGAGGGGCTGGCGCAGCCGCAACCGCCCGCCGAGGATCGCGTCGAGGCTGGTTCGCGCCTCGCCCGCGGCGTCATCCATCGCGCAGCTCGCCCGAGAGCCCGGCGTCGCTCAACAGCCGCCGCGCCCGCTCCCGCTCGTTCGAGTCGATCATGATCCGCCGCGGCAGAAAGCCGAGCGAGCCCTCCACCGCGCTCATGTGCTGGTCGGCGACGAAGAACGCCACGCCCGCCTCATTCAACAGCGTCTCGATGAGGGAAATCAGCACGAGATCGTTGGTTCGCACGAGTTCGACCACGTCACGACCTCATCCCGCCGCGCCTAACCCTGCGGCGCCTAGCGCCCTTGCCCGCTCGCCCGGGCGTCTTTATGGTCGTCGGACTGCGCTCTGGCAAGGGAAGCGTCCGTGGGAATTGTCATTCCGCTCGAGGAGAAGGCGCCGGAAAGGCTGATCGACCCCCTCGTCGCCCTGGTGGCCGACGACATGGCTCTCGTCAACCAGACGATCCTTTCGCGCACGGGATCGGAAGTGACGATGATCCCCGAGGTCGCCAATCACCTGATTTCCTCCGGCGGCAAGCGGCTGCGGCCGATCCTGACGCTCGCCGCCGCGGGCCTGTGCGGCTATCGCGGCTCGGGCCACGTCAAGCTCGCCGCCGCGGTCGAGTTCATGCACACGGCGACGCTGCTGCACGACGACGTCGTCGACGAAAGCGATCTGCGCCGCGGCAAGGCCGCCGCGCGCGTGCTGTGGGGCAACGAGGCGAGCGTGCTGGTCGGCGACTTCCTGCTCGGCCAGGCCTTCAAGATGATGGTCGAGGTCGGCTCGCTGCCTTGCCTGGACGTGCTGTCCAGCGCCGCGGCGGTGATCGCCGAGGGCGAGGTGATGCAGCTTTCGGCGGCCAAGGACACCGCGACCACCGAGGACGCCTATCTCGCGGTGATCCGCGCCAAGACGGCGGCGCTGTTCTCCGCCGCCTGCGAGGTCGGCCCGACCCTCGCCAAGCGCGGCAAGGCGGAGGTCGCCGCGTGCCGCGGCTACGGCGCCAATCTCGGCGTCGCCTTCCAATTGATCGACGACGCGCTCGACTACGGCGGCTCGGCGGCCAAGCTCGGCAAGAACGTCGGCGACGATTTTCGCGAGGGCAAGATCACCCTGCCGGTCGTCTTGTCGTTCCGTCGCGGCTCGACCGAGGATCGCGAATTCTGGCGGCGGACGCTGGAACGCGGCGAAATCGTCGACGGCGATCTGGAGATCGCGCTGGCGACGATGAAGAAGCACCGCGCGCTCGAGGACACCGTCGAGCGCGCTCGCCATTACGGCGCGATGGCCCGCGACGCGCTCGAACTGTTTCCCGCCTCGCCGTGGAAACACGCGCTGCTCGACGCGGTGGAGTTCGCGGTGCAGCGCGCGCATTGAACGGCCGGCGCGAGCCGGGTCGCAACGAGCCGCCCGTCGGAAAATCAGGCAACCGGCGGGCGACGAAGAAACGATGGGGGAAAACGCATGAGAAATCTGTTCGCCGCGGCGCTCGCCGCGTTCGCTCTGACCGCCGCGGGCTCGTCCGCCCTGGCCGCCGAGCCGATCCGGATCGGCTCGGTGCTCTCGGTGACCGGGCCGGCCGCCTTCCTCGGCGAGCCCGAGCTGAAGACGCTGCAAATCTACGTCGACAAGACCAACGCCGAGGGCGGGCTGCTCGGCCGCCCGATCGAGCTCGTCACCTACGACGACGGCTCGGAAGCGGCGCGCGCCAACAGCTTCACCAAGCGCCTGATCGAGGAGGACAAGGTCGACGTCATCCTCGGCGGCACCACGACCGGCGCCACGATGGCCATGTATCCGCTGGTCGAACGGGCGGAAATCCCCTTCATTTCTCTCGCCGGCGGCGTCGTCATCGTCGAGCCGGTGAAAAAATGGATGTTCAAGGTCGCGCACAACGATCGCATGGCGGCCCAGCGCGTCTTCGCCGACGCCAAGAAGCGCGGCATAACGAAAATCGCGCTTCTGTCGGAGACGTCGGGTTTCGGCCAGTCCGGCCGCAAGGAGACGCTCGCGGAGGCGCCGAAAGCCGGCATCGAAATCGTCGCGGACGAGACCTACGGCCCCAAGGACACCGACGTCACCGCCCAACTCGCCAAGATCCGCGCGATCGACGGCGTGCAGGCGATCCTCGTTTTCGGCCTCGGCGAAGGGCCGACGATCGTCACCAAGAACATCGCCCAGCTCGGCATCAAGCTGCCCGTCTACCAGACGCACGGCGTCGCCAGCGAGGAATTCATCCGCCTGTCCGGAGCGGCCGCCGAAGGCGTCCGCCTGCCCGCGGCGGCGATCCTCGTCCCCGACCAGCTCGCCGACTCCGATCCGCAGAAGGCGATTCTGAAGGCCTACGTCGAGCTCTACAAGGCCAAGACGGGTTCCGACGTCTCGACCTTCGGCGGGCACGCGCGGGACGCGTTCGTCATCTGGAAGGAAGCGGTCGAACGGGCCGGGACGGTCGACAAGGCCAAGGTGCGCGACGAGATCGAAAAGACCAAGGGCTACGTCGGCACGGGCGGCCTCGTGACGATGTCGCCCGAGGATCACCTCGGACTCAGCGCCACGGCCTTCCGCATGATCGAGATTCGCGACGGCAAATGGAAGCTGGTGGAGTGACGGCGCGCGCAAGGATCGGGGCGGCCGCCCCCGATCCTCGCTCGAGCCTTGCGCGATGACGAAAGTCGGGCCGTGTCGCAGTTCCTGCAATTGATCTTCACCGGCCTGACCATCGGGGCGACCTACGCGCTCGCCGCGATGGGGTTCTCGATCATCTACAACGCCTCGGGGGTGATCAATTTCGCGCAGGGCGAATTCATCATGCTCGGCGGCATGATCGCGGCGTCTCTCGTCGCCGCCGGCGCGCCGCTGGCGCTGGCGGTCGTCGCCGCCGTGGCGGCCGTCGTGGCGATCGGCCTCGTCGTCGCCAAAATCGCCATCGAGCCGGCGCGCGGGGCCGACGTCACCACCCTCATCATCATCACCATCGGTGTTTCGATGGTCCTGCGCGGCGGGGTCGAGGCGACGATGGGCAAGGGCGCCCATGCGCTGCCGCCGTTCTCGGGCGACACGCCGATCGTGCTGGCCGGCGCGACGATGCTGCCGCAGAGCCTGTGGGTCGCGGCGACGACGCTCGTCGTCGTGGCGGGGCTCGCGCTCTTCTTCGAGCGCACGCGCCTGGGCAAGGGCATCCTGGCGACGGCGCACAATCGCCTGGCCGCGCAACTCGTCGGCGTCGACACGCGCCGCGTCCTCACGCTGAGCTTCGGCCTGTCGGCCGCGCTGGGCGCGATCGGCGGCATTCTGATCGCGCCGATCGCCAACACCTCGTATGACGCCGGCGTGATGCTCGGGCTGAAGGGGTTCGTCGCCGCCACCATCGGTGGGCTCGGCTCCGGCGTCGGCGCGGTCGCCGGCGGCGTCGCGCTCGGGCTGCTGGAGAGCATGACCGCGGGCTATCTCTCCTCGGCTTACAAGGACGCCGCGGCGTTCGTGATCGTGCTCGTCATTCTGCTGCTTCGCCCGTCCGGAATGTTCGGGGCCGCGACCAGCAGCCGAGTCTGAGCGTCCATGACCGCCGGTTCCGCGCCAAGGTCGACCGCCTCGTTCCGCGCCTCGCGCTGGGCCGTCGCGCGCGCGCCGACGCTGCTCTTCGTCGCGGCGCTCGTCGTTCTGCCCCTGATCCTGCCCAACGTCTATTACTTCGACGTCGCGATTCGCATCGCGATCAATGCGACGCTCGCCATCGCGCTCAACTTGTTGATCGGCTACACCGGTCAGATCAGCCTCGGCCATGCCGCGTTCTTCGGCCTGGGCGCCTACGGCTCGGCGATCCTCGTCGCCGAATACCATTGGCCGCCGGGCGCGGCGCTCCTCGCCAGCGCGGCGCTGGTCGGCGCGCTCGCCTATGTCGTGGCGCGCGTGATCCTGCGCCTCGAGGGGCATTATCTCGCGATGGCGACGCTCGGGCTCGGGGTCATCGCCTCGATCGCGCTGAGCAACGAGGTCGGCCTGACCGGCGGCCCCGACGGCATGTCGGTCCCCGACTTTTCGATTCTCGGCCTGCGCGTCGTCGGCGAGAAGGCCTGGTACTGGGTTTTCGCCGCCACGCTCGTCGCCGCGATCGTCCTGGCCGGCAATCTCGTCGACAGTCCCGCCGGCCGCGCGCTGCGCGCGCTGCACGGGTCGCAGACCGCCGCCAGGGCCGTCGGCGTCGAGGCGAGCGCGTTCAAGATCCGCGTGTTCGTGCTCTCGGCGACGGTCGCCGCGGTCATGGGCTCGCTCTACGCCCATTACGTGGGATTCGTCACGCCGGGCCTCGCCGGCTTCCCCAAATCGGTCGAGTTGGTGACCATGGTGGTGGTCGGCGGGATGGCGTCGATCTGGGGGTCGGTGCTCGGCGCGGCGCTGTTCTCGCTGGCGCCGGAACTGCTCGCGCGTTTCGAGGGCTATGAGACGATCGCGTTCGGCGCCATCCTGGTGGCGACGATGATCTTCCTGCCGCGCGGGATCGCGCCGAGCCTCGGCGCGCGGCTTTGGCGAAGGGACTCCTGACCATGCTGCGGGTCGAGAACCTGACCAAGAGCTTCGGCGGCGTCGCCGCGGTTTCGCAAGTCAGTTTCGACGTCGACGAGGGAGCGGTCCACGCCGTGATCGGCCCCAACGGCGCCGGCAAGACCACGCTGTTCAATCTGATCACCGGCGTCTACGCGCCGAGCTCCGGCTCGATCCGCCTGCGCGGCGAGGAGGTCGCCGGGATGACGCCGGAAAGCCTGGCGCGCCGCGGCGTTTCGCGCACCTTCCAGAACCTTCAGGTGTCGATGAATCTCTCGGCGATCGAAAACGTCATGCTCGGCGCGCATCTGCGCCTCAATTCGAGCCTGCTGGCGGCGATGGCGCGCTGGAGAGGCCTCGCCGCGAGGGATCGCGCGGCGCGCCGGGAGGCGGCCGACCTGCTCGCCTTCGTCGGCTGCGGCGCCTATGTCGGCGCCGAAGCCCGGTCGATGCCTTACGGCGCGTTGAAGCGGCTCGAAATCGCCCGGGCGCTCGCCGCCGAGCCGAAGCTGCTGTTTCTCGACGAGCCGGCCGCCGGTCTCAACCACACCGAGACCGACGAAATCGAGGCGCTGATCGGCGAACTCGGCCGGCGCGGTATGACCATCGTGCTCGTCGAACACGACATGAAGCTGGTGATGAACGTCTCCCAGCACATCGTCGTGCTCGATTACGGCAAGAAGCTCGCGGAGGGGACGCCCGACGAGGTTCGCCGCAACCCGGACGTGATCGCCGCCTATCTCGGCGCCGAAAGCGCGGAGGCGTGATTTTCATGCGCGCGCTCGCCGTCATCGAGGCCGAACATCACAACATGCTGCTCGTGGCGCACGCGCTGGGCGTCCTCGCCGAGAGGCTGCCGGTGGCGCCGACGGGCGAGGACTTGCACACCGTCGCCCTGATCGCCGACTATTTCCACGCCTTCCCCGAGCGCTTCCATCACCCGAAGGAAAGCGAACTGCTGTTCGCGCAAGTCCGCCGCCGCTCCAACGAATCGGGAGACGTCCTGGACCGGCTCGACCGCGAGCACGAGGGCGTTCCGGCCCAGGTCACCCGTATTCACGACCTCGCCGCGACGACCCGGGCGACGGACCAGGCGAAGATCGCCGATCTGGTCGAGGTGATCGCGAGCTTTCGCGCGGCGCTCTGCGAGCACATGCGCCTCGAAGAGGAGGTCGCCTTCCCGCTGGCGCGACGCGCGCTCGCGCCCGAGGATTGGGCCAAGGTCGACGCCGGCTTCGCGGCGCACGTCGATCCGCTCGGCGACCCCAGCGCCGAGGGCGACGTCGCGCTGCTGCGCGCGCGCATCACCCAGCTTCTGCCGGCCCCCGAAGGCGTCGGCGGTCATTCGGAGACCGTCGTGCGGCGCCTGCCGAGGCGCGGTCTCGAGGCCGAGGGAACGCTGCTCGAGGTCGCCGGGCTGACGTGCCGCTACGGCCGCATCGAGGCGCTGCGCGGCGTCGACTTGAAGGTAGGGGTCGGCGAGCTGGTGGCGCTGGTAGGCGCCAACGGCGCGGGCAAGACCACGCTGCTGCGCTGCATTTCGGGCGTTCAGGCCGCCACCGCCGGCGCGATCCGCTTCGGCGGCGAAGACATCACGCGCGCGCCGTCCGCCGCGCGGGTGCGCGCCGGAATCGCGCAGGCGCCGGAAGGCCGGCAGGTGTTCGCGCCGATGTCGATCGAGGACAACCTGACGCTCGGCGCCTACACGCGTCCGGCGCGCGAGTGTCGCGAGAGCCTCGCCGAGGTCTACGATCTCTTTCCGATCCTGCGCGAACGGCGCGGCCAGGCGGCCGGGACGCTGTCGGGCGGCCAGCAGCAGATGCTCGCGCTCGGCCGCGCGATGATGAGCAAGCCCAAGTTGCTGCTGCTCGACGAGCCGTCGATGGGGCTCGCGCCGCTCATTGTCGAGGAGATCTTCCGCATCGTGAAGATGCTCAAGGATTCGGGGATGACCATCCTGATGGTCGAGCAGAACGCGCGCGCCGCCCTCGCGATCGCCGACCACGCCTATGTCATGGAGACGGGCGAGGTGACGATCGAAGGGCCGGGCGGAGAACTTCTCGCCAACGACGAGGTGCGGCGCGCCTATCTCGGCATGTGAAGGCCTTCTCCCGCTTGCGGGAGAAGGTGGCGCGAAGCGCCGGATGAGGGTCTGCGCCGCGCTAGGCGAATTGCGCGCCGAGCCCCGCCATCAAGGCGCGGAAATCGGGAAAGCTGGTCGCGATCATCGAGGCGTCGTCGACCGTCATCGGTTTGCGCGACGCCAATCCCATGACGAGGAAGCTCATGGCGATGCGGTGATCGAGATGGGTCGCCACGAGGCCGCCGCCCGGCGGCCTGCCGCCGTAGACGACGAGGTCGTCGCCGAGGATTTCATGCTCGACGCCCGCCGCCGCGAGGCCGGCGGCGACGGCGGCGAGCCGGTCGCTCTCCTTGACGCGCAACTCGTGCAAGCCGTTCATGCGCGTCGCGCCGCGGGCGAAAGCCGCCGCGACGGCGAGAATCGGGTATTCGTCGATCATCGAGGGCGCCCGCGATTTCGGAACGTCGACGCCGACAAGATCGCTGGCGCGCGCGCGCAGGTCCGCCACCTCCTCGCCGCCTTCGAGCCGTCGGTCGAGAACCTCGATTCGCGCGCCCATTTCGATCAGCGTGGTGAAGAGGCCGGAGCGCAGAGGATTCATCATCACGCCTTCGAGGACGACGTCCGAGCCCGGCGTGACCAAGGCGGCGACGATGGGGAAGGCCGCCGAAGACGGGTCGGCCGGCACGACGACGGCGCGCGGCCTCAGCTCGGGGCGCCCGACGAGCGTGATCCGCCGCCCTTCGCCGTCCGCCTCGACGCGCACGTCGGCGCCGAAATGCGCGAGCATCTTTTCGGTATGGTCGCGCGACGCCTCGGCCTCGATGACGGTGGTGCGGCCGCGCGCGTTGAGGCCCGCCAGCAGGACCGCCGACTTGATCTGGGCGGAGGCGACCGGAGTGCGGTAGACGATCGGCGCGGGGTCTTGCGCGCCCAGGAGCGTGATCGGGCAACGGCCGCCCTCGGCCTCGGCGAGGACCTGCGCGCCCATGAGCAGCAAGGGATCGAGAATGCGGCGCATCGGCCGCTTGCGCAGCGAGGCGTCGCCGTCGAAGGTCGCTTCGACACCGTGGCCGCCGACGACGCCCATCATCAGGCGCGCGCCGGTCCCGGCGTTGCCGAAATCGAGGTCGCGGACGGGCGCGAGCAGCGAGCCGAGGCCGGCGCCCGCCACCGTCCAGCGGCCTTCGCCGCGGCGCTCGATGCGCGCCCCCAGGGCCTTGCACGCTTCGGCCGTGCGCAGCACGTCGTCGCCTTCCAGCAGCCCCTCGATCTCGGTCACGCCGCGGCTGAGCAGGCCGAAAATAAAGGCGCGATGCGAGATCGATTTGTCTCCCGGCGGGCGGGCGCGCCCCTTCAGCGGACCGCTTCGTTCGGAGCGCAACGGCTGCGCGGTTTGCTGGGAGGATGGGGACATCGCCACTCGCGGGTTTGGCGTCGGCGCGCCGCGCCGGCGACGTCGACGAACGCGCTCCTAACACCCGCGCCGGGCGCTGTCGACATTGCTTGGTGAAACGCATTGACATGGGCGGCGGCGCCGACTAACCGAGGCGACCGAACGCAGCCGCCCAACGACCAGGGAAATGTACGCCGTGGCCAAACCCGAGCTCGGAGCCAAGCGCCAGTGCCAGAACTGCGGCGCTAAGTTCTTCGACCTGAACCGAGACCCGATCGTCTGCCCGAAATGCGGCGCGATCTTCCAGGGCGCCGGCGCGCGCGCGGAACGCGCGACGGCCAAGGTGGAAGACGAGGAAGAGGAAACGGCGCAGCCGGCGGGCGTTGAGCTGGTCTCGCTCGACGAGGTCGAAGCCAGCGAGGAAAAGGCCGTCGAACCCGTCCTCGAAGACATCGACGTCGAGGACGAGGCCGCGCCCGACGATCCGTTCCTCGAGGAGGAAGAGGAGGAGGAGGACGACGTCAGCGCCTTGATCGACGGCGACATCGCTCCCGACGAGGAGCCGTGAGGCGAACGGCGCGCGCCGCGTCGCGCCGAATTCGGCGAGGCGAGGGGCGCGCGGCATAAAATTCGCTCGATCGGGCCTTGTCGGGCGCGCGCTTTTGCGGTTATACAGCCGGCCCGCAGGGACGCCGCCGTTTCATCCCAAGGAAACGCGCGTAAATCAGCAGGAGAATGTGGGGCCATAGCTCAGTTGGGAGAGCGCTTCAATGGCATTGAAGAGGTCGTCGGTTCGATTCCGTCTGGCTCCACCAAATACCCGTTAATAAACAATAGCTTGCAAATTTAGAACCTGGCATTGCGCGTCTCTCCGAGGCTCGGGGTAGCACTGGGGAAGCACCGCGCGGGTATGACGATCCCACAATCAGACTGAGGCCCGCGGCGCTTTGACACACAGCGTATCCGGCCGGCCGCTCCGCCGTCGCCGATGCCTATCTGAGGATGTGGGAAGGGCGCTTCGCCCGCGAGGGCCGCGCCCCCGACCAGCACGATGCCTACAGCGTCGCCGCTTGGCTATCGCGCGTTGATCATGACGGCAGCCTAGCAGCGTTCTTGAAACCCGAGCTGAGCGGGTCAGAGCGCACCGTGGCGCAAGTCGAGGGTTGGATACTGGGCGTTGCCGGCAACCTGCGCGCCGTCTGATCCGCGATCGAGCTAACGCTCGGAAACTGGTCGCAGCTAGGCCGACAACAGCCCGCTATCGACCTCGCCGACTATCTTCAAAATCACAGCATCCTCGAAGTCGCCAACAGCCGGGTCGCCGGTCCGCGAGAACGCGATAGCTCCGCAATGTTCTTCCATCGCCGCCAACGAGCCGGCCATGCGGATCGCTTGGTCCGAGCTGCGCGCCTCTTTCGGCTCGCACGCAACAATGCCGCCGTCCTCGGACCGCATGAACGCAAGCGCGACGTAATAGGTCATCGCCGTCATTTGCAACTCCCCGTCACCCGCTAAGAACCTGCCTATTTGTCGGCGGTTCGAACACAACCGTTACGCGTCGACTTCCGCATGCCGGACACATGAGCCGCGTCTCCAAGCGCGAAAGCGGGAAGTTCGGGCCGCGCGTGCAAACCAACGTGTCGAGATCAAGCTGCTTGCGATATATGCACCGTCGCATCGACTTCATGCCCTCGCGATAGCCGTCGGCGCACCGCATATGCACCTTCCAGCCAAGGCTCCGCGCCATTCCAAGCGTCTCGACTTCCATGAGAACGAAAGTGGAACATTGGCTGGCTTTGTCAAGCCTTGTACGCCCGATCGGCACCACATAGCCTAACGCGATGTGCAATCTCTATTCGATCACCACGAACCAAGAGGCGATGCGCCAGCTCTTCGCAGTGCGCGAGGATCGCACCGGGAACTTGCCGGCGATGCCGAGCGTATTCCCTGACACAATGGCACCGATCGTCCGCACTGCCCCGGACGGCGAACGCGAGCTTACGATGATGCGTTGGGGCTTCCCGCCGCCGCCGAATGTCCCGCCGCGACCTGTAACCAATGTGCGCAACGTCAAGTCGCCTTATTGGCGGACGTGGCTGAAGCCTGAGTTTCGCTGCTTGGTTCCGGCAACGAGCTTTTGCGAATATACCGATAGCCAGCCCAAAGTTCCCCACTGGTTCGCGCTCGGCCACGCTCGGCCCCTCTTTGCATTTGCCGGTATCTGGCGGCCTTGGACGGGTGAGCGAAAGAAGGAATTGGCCGAGCATCGACTGTTCGCGTTTCTGACGTGCGAGCCCAATGACATCGTTCGGCCGATCCACGCGAAGGCAATGCCTGTGATGCTGACGACGCACGCTGAATTTGAGAGGTGGCTGTTGGCACCAACCAATGAGGCGCTGGACCTTCAACGACCTTTGGCGAACGAAGACTTGATGGTGGTGGCAACGGGCAAGCGAGCGGATGGCGACCCCTCTGGGTAGTCAACGGGGGCTGTGGCCCTGCATGCGCCATTCTCCGCGACCACGCGCGCAATCCTCTCCCTGGCCCCGTTGTCTGGCGGCCGGGTGTCACCTCTGCATGATGCAATTACTTGCACTAGCACAACGTGAAGACACTTTCGTCGAACCCGCCATGCGAGCGGTGCAGCCGATGAGCTCGATAAAGCGGTGGGTCGGCGGAGAGGGAGGGAGAAGAACCCCAAAATGCCTCTTATCGCCTTTCCAGAGACTTAGCGCGGCAGCCGATGGACCGATGGAGATTTGCTGTACCAGATTGCTGTACCATCAGCCATTCGTTTCTGATGCAGTGCCCAACACGGCCCGAGGGTTGCCGGCTCGGACTTGCGGCAATACCCTACGTGGTCGCCGGTTTCGTGATATTGGGCCTTGCCCGTTCCGTGCCCATTTACCCGTCGACCCAGCCCGGAGGACCCCATTGTCGACCAGCATGAGGCCTAGCCAGGTGGCTTTCACGGGCTGATCAAGCTACCGGGTCCGCGGAGCTCGCTGGAGGAAAATCACATGCATGGCACCCGACGGATAGGTCCTCATTGGCGACGGCGCTGGTTGCCTGAATTTCTTGAAGGAATTTAAGCCCATATTCAGGCGACCGCTTGCGGACGGCTTTGGACGGCGCAAAAGTTACAACGTCGTGATAGCGGAGTTTCAGCAAGGATTTGATCAAGCGGGCAAGTTTACCTCCGGTGTGGGAGCGCAAAGGAGCGCAGAATGGTGCGGAGAAATTGCAAACATCCTGAAGCATGCGTCGCCAGCGCGAAAGGGCCATGCAGGCTGTGTTCCCATTTGGGACCCAGCAAGAAAGTTAGCTCAGCCCAGATGAAAAAGCTTCATGCCGACCCCGAGTTCAAACAATTCAACATAGAACGCGCGAAGAAAAATATCCCGCGAATGCATGAGATCAATGCGGTCCAGGCATCTGAGCGGCTGCGGCGGCGGATAGCAAAACTATTGGAGTTTCGGAATGCGCTAAGAGATCGCGACCAATAAAAAACCCCGGAGCTTGCGCTCCGGGGCCAGAATGCGTCCGATCGTGAAGCGATCAGAAGTCGCGGGTCACCATCAGGCGAGCGACGCCGCCGTTCGTGTTGCTCTGCCACGGGACAGCGCTCAACGAGCTGAAAGAGGTCGGCTTGCTCTGGTTGGTGCTCTGGTAGAGCAGCTCGAGCGCGAAGTCGAGATGCGCCACCGGATCCCAGTGGAACACCGCGCCGCCGGTCCAGCTCTCCACGTTGTCGGAAATGAGGCCGTAGCCGCTGTTGCTCCAGGTGAGCTGGCCGTAAGCGATTTCCGGCGCGATGAAGAACGTCGGACCGAGGTGGAACTCGGCCGTCGCCCCGATCGACCAGGCGGTCGGGGTCGCCCACTGGCCGGCCCAGTTCGAGTAGGCGTCGGCGAACGGGATCACGACGCCGTTGCCGTTGACCGCGCCCAACTCGCCGTTCATGGCGTCCGGCATG
>JBEKLU010000106.1:0-18800 GCA_050010035.1 Roseiarcus sp. | reverse complement strand
TGAAAGGAGCCGTGATGCTCTGCCCGCGCCCGACGCCGCTCAACCGACGCCCAAAAGTCCCGAATTTACCTGACCTTCACCGGGTGCGCCCTCCCGCGAAGCGGGTTCGTTCCCCGGCCAGGTTCGTCCATCGGCGATCCGGCAGCGAATGTCTCAGATCAGCCGAGCCCGGCCCGCCGGCGCCGGAACCAAGCGTCGAGTCACGACCGCCATCGGGTCGAAAAGCGCTCCAGAACGCCCGTTCGGCCGGCGATGAACACCGAACCGTTCCTTGGTCCGAACATTGTCTTTCTGAAAACCGAAAATCACGCTATTCTTCTATCGATGGCCGTCGCCGCGCCGTCTCGCCGGTGGGGCAGGGCGCACCCTTTGGCGCGAGACCGGCGAAAAATTTGGAGGACGACGAAAATTTCCTTTTTCCGTCTGCAAGCCCTTGATTTCTCACGAAATGGACGAAGGAATCTTTGGAAATGCTTGGCGAAAACGGCCGCAAATTTGGAAATGTTTGGCCTGGGGCTACAAAAGCTTGGAGGGTTCGAGGCCCGGCGAAGCAGGCGCGGCGGCTTTGGCGAACTCCGGCTTCAACGCGCGATAGAGGCTGACGAAGCGCGCTCGCGCGCTCGCGAACGCCTCGACGAGCGCCGGGTCGGGCGGCGTGACGTCGGCGATGTCAGGCGGCTTGCAGACGTCTTCGGGCGCTTCTCCGGTCGCGGCGAGCCGCGCCAGGCGGGCGGCGCCGAAAGCCGGCCCCGCCTCGCCGCCGCGATAGCGCACGATCTCGCAGCCAATCGCGGCGGCGATCATGCGCGTCCACAGCGCGCTCTTCGCGCCGCCGCCGATCAGGCCGACGCGCGTGAAGGAATCGCCGGCGGCCTCGAGGCAGTCGCGCGCGTCGGCGAGCGTCATGGCGACGCCCTCCATCACGGCGCGCGTCAAGTCGGCGCGCGAGGCGCTTTCGCCGAGGCCGAAGAGGACGCCGCGCGCGTGCGGATCGTCGTGCGGGGTGCGCTCGCCCGAGAGATAGGGAAGGAAAATCGTCTCGCCGGGGCCGCGATAGCCGCTCGCCGCCTCGGCCTCGAGCTCGGCGACTTCGCGCCCGACGAGGCGCGCCGCGAAAGCGAGCGCGCCGGCGCCGTTGAGCATCGCCGCCATGCGGTACCAGCGCTGCGGCAGCGCGTGGGCGAAACTGTGCACCAGCTTCTCCGGCGCGGCGCGATAGCGGTCCGAGGCGACGATGAGCTGGGTCGCCGTGCCCAGCGAAATGAAGGCGTCGCCGGGTCGGATGGCGCCGATGCCGATCGCCCCGACCGCCGCGTCGCCGCCGCCGGCCGCGACGATCGCCGCGCGCGGCAGCCCGAGCTCGTCGGCGACGCCGCGCGCCAGGCGCCCGGCCGCTTGCGACCCCTCGGCGAGCGGCGGGACCCAGGCCGGATCGACGCCGCTCGCCGCGAGCGCCTCGGGCGACCAGCGCCGCTCGGCTTCGTCGAGCCACCACGTTCCGGCGGCGTCGCTCATGTCGGTGCGCTTTTCGCCGGTCAGACAGAGACGCAGATAGTCCTTGGGCAGCAGCACGTGAGCGACGCGCGCGAAGACCTGCGGCTCATGGCGGCGCAGCCACATGAGCTTCGGCGCGGTGAGGCCCGCCATCGGCTTGACGCCGACGACGTCGGCGAGACCGCGGTGCTTCTCCCAGAGTTCGCCGGCCTCGGCGAAGGCGCGCGCGTCGTTGTGCAGCATCGCCGGCCGCAACGGGCGGTCGTCGCGGCCGACGAGCACCGCGGAGTGCATCTGGCCGGAAAAGCCGATCGCGCGCACGCCGCCCAGCGCTGCGGGCGCGCATTGCCTGAGTTCGCCGATCGCGGCGAACATCGCCGCGCGCCAGACGTCCGGGTCCTGCTCGGACCACAGGGGGTGGGGATGGTCCGGCTGATAGGCGCGCACGGCGGAGGCGAGGACGATCTCGCCCGCGTCGACCAGCACGGCTTTGAGCGCCGAAGTTCCGCAATCGATGCCGAGAGCGACCATCGCGCCAATGTCGCGGAAAAGTCGCTCCGCGACAAGGGCCGGCCCGCCCGAGCGGCGGGCGCCGGTCTATTCGCGCCAGAGCCCTGCGCGCGTAGCGCAAATCGCCCACGCCGGCGGGGTTTCCTCGGGCAAGTCGTCCGAACGCGCCGCCTCGGCGCAGAGGCCGCGATCGAGGATATAGCGCAGGCCCGACAGGACCGGCTGATCGGCGCCGCGCGTCGCCTCGGCGACGCCCTCGCAATCCTGGTCGTCGGCTTTCATCGCGAAGGCGCGAACGAGTCGCGCCGCCAGGACGCCGCTGGTCAGATCGCGGCGCCAAGCGTGGGCGGTGAACCGGCGGGCGAACTCGCCGCCGATCGAAGCCACCGCGGCGTGCGCGACATGAGGGTTGGAACAGGTGCGAACGATCTCACGCAAGGCCGTCACGGGCTCCTCCTGTCGCTCCTCGCCATCAGACGAACGTCTAACGAGCGATCGCGTCGAAGATATGGCGGCGGAGAAGGAAGGCGCGGACGCCGAGTCTCGGCGAGAAAAAAACGCGGCGCGGTCGGGCGCCGAATCTGGGCGAGAAAGAACGCGGCGCCCTCGGGCGCCGCGTCGGGTCCGGCGAATCGAAGCGAGGCGAATGCCTTGCTTCGATTCGCGCTGTTCGCTCGTTACTTGATGCCGGCCTTGTCGACGACCGCGTAGGTGTAGGCGCCGACCGGCTCCTTGGAGATGACCGGGTCGGAGCCGCCGGTGAGCAGCGTCTTGACCGTGCGTTCGTAGTCGGCCTTGTCGAGCCGGCCGTCCGAGCCGGTCGTCAGTTTGTTGATTTCGCTCATCATCTGCGTCTGGTGATGCTCCGTCTGGGCGCCGGTCGAATCGTTGTCGAGCACGATCTTGACCGCTTCGTCGGTATGGGCGCGCGCGTAGGCCCAGCCCTTCATCGAGGCTTTGACGAAACGCGCCATCTTGTCGACGAAGGCGGGATCCTTGAGCTTGTCCTCCATCGCGTAGAGGCCGTCCTCGAGCGTGGCGACGCCCTGATCCTCGTACTTGAACACGACGAGCTGCTCGGGCTTGTAGCCGGCGTCGATGACCTGCCAATATTCGTTGTAGGTCATCGTCGAGATGCAGTCGGCCTGCTTCTGGATCAGCGGGTCGACGTTGAAGCCCTGCTTGAGCACCTTGACGCCGTCCGGCGAGCCGTCGGTCTTCAGCCCCAGTTTGCTCATCCAATTGAGGAACGGATATTCGTTGCCGTAGAACCAGACGCCGAGCGTGCGGCCCTTGAGGTCGGCCGGGGTCTTGATGCCAGTCGAGGCCAGACAGGTCAGCTCGAGCCCGGAGTGCTTGAAGGGCTGGGCGATATTGACCATGGCGGCGCCCTTCTCGCGCGCCGCCAGCGCGGCGGGCATCCAGGTGACCACCACGTCGGCGCCGCCGCCGGCGAGCACCTGCTCGGGCGCGACGTCGGGCCCGCCGGGCTTGATCGTCACGTCGAGCCCTTCCTCCTTGTAGAAACCCTTGTCCTTGGCGACGTAATAACCGCCGAACTGCGCCTGGGTGACCCATTTGAGCTGCAGCGTCACCTTGTCGGCGGCGTGCGCCGCTCCCACGGCGAGAATCGCCGCCGCGCTCACCAATGCGAAAACAGATTTATTCATCGAACCACCCTCCACTGCTGCAAGAACCCTTCGACTCCCAGGGAACGGCCGGGAACGCCGGCGCCCGCTCCCCCAACGCGAAACCGCTCAATTCTCCCTCGCGCGATAGGACGCGTGCCAGAACGTCGCGCGGCGCTCGATCAGCGCGACGATGGCGTAGAACGACGAGCCGGCGACGGCCGCCACGACGATCGTCGCCCACACCATGTCGATGCTCAAATGGCCGACCTCGGTGCTGATGCGAAAGCCCATGCCGACCGTCGGCGTGCCGAAGAATTCGGCGACGATGGCGCCGATCATCGCCAGCGTGGTGTTGATCTTGAGCGCGTTGAAGACGAACGGCAAGGCGGCGGGCAGGCGCAGCTTCCCCAGCGTCTGAAAATAATCCGCCGCGTAGGTCTTCATCAGGTCGCGCTCCATCGCGCCCGCGTTGGAAAGGCCCGCCGTCGCGCTCACCAGCATCGGGAAGAACGTCATCACCACCACCACCGCGGCCTTGGACTGCCAGTCGAAGCCGAACCACATCACCATGATCGGGGCGATGCCGACGATCGGCAGCGCCGAAACGAGATTGCCGAGCGGCAGCAAGCCGCGCCGCAGGAAGTCCGAGCGGTCGATCAGGATCGCCACCAGGAGGCCCGCGGCCGAGCCCAGCGCGTAGCCGGCGAGAACGCCTCGAATGGTCTGCACGAAATCCGCGGCGAGCGTCGGCACGGAGGTCGCCAGGCGCAGGAAAATCGCCGAAGGCGCGGGAAGGATGATCGCCGGCACGCCGACGAGGCGCACGCCGGTCTCCCACAGCGCCAGAACGGCGAGGCCGAAAATCAGCGGCGGGACGAGATCGGCGGCGCGGGCGTTCATGACGTGAACGCCATGCGGCGCAGCACGAGGCGCGAAGCGAGCCCGATGAGGCCGACGAGCGCCGCCGAAAGCGCGGCGGCGGTGAACAGCGCCGCCCAGATCTGCACGGTCTGGCCGTAATAGGAGCCGGCCAGCAGGCGCGCGCCGAGGCCGCCGTCCTCGCTCTTGGTCACCTCGGCGACCACCGCCCCGACCAGGGCCGCCGCGGCGCCGATCTTCATGCTGGCGAAAAAGAACGGCGCGCTCGCCGGCGCGCGCAGCTTGACGAACGTCTGCGCCGGCGTCGCCGAATAGGTGCGCATCAGATCGAGCTGCAGCGGATCGGGCGAACGCAGGCCCTTGACCATGCCGACGGTGACCGGGAAGAACGAGAGATAGGCGGCGATCACCGCCTTGGGCGCGAGCCCGGTGATGTCGAACTGATTGAGAATCACCACGATCATCGGCGCCAGCGCGATGATCGGCACGGTCTGCGATGCGACGATCCACGGCATCGTCGACCGTTCGAGGCTGCGCACCGAAAGGACCAGGATCGCCAGGCTGATCCCTAGGCCAGCGCCGAAGAAGAAGCCGATCAGCGTCTCTTGCAAGGTGATCGAGGCGTGATAGACCAGGCCGCGTTTCGAGGTCGGCGAAATCTCGAAGATCAGCTTGTCGAGTTCGGCGACGATCTGATGCGGCGCGGGCAGCTTCGGGCGGTCCATGTTGAGCGAAGCGGCCACGAGATCGGCGGTCGAGTAGTCGTCGCGGCCGGCGTTGGCGAAGACATCGCGCTGCAACGGCGCATTCATCAGCGCCGCGGCGACGTACCAGAACGCGAGCAGCGCGATGAGCACGATCGCGACCGGAAGGGCCGATTTCATGAATCGAACCTTGCTTGCTCGCGCATCGGCGAGGCAGGCGGCCAATGCCCCAGCCCCTCACCCTGCCTCTCCCCGTAAACGGGGAGAGGAGAAGAACGGCGCCGCGCGCCCCTCTCCCCGCTTGCGGGGAGAGGCAGGGTGAGGGGCGGGGGGATTTGCCGCGGCCCGAGCCGACGCTCACTCGTCATAGGAATGTCCCTCGCGCAGGCCGTGGCGGACGCGGTTGGCGACTTCGATGAATTCCGGCGTCTCGCGGATTTCTAGCGCGCGGTCGCGGGGAAAGTTGGTTTCGATGATGTCGTGGATGCGCCCGGGCCGCGGGCTCATCACCACGATGCGGCTGGAAAGGAACACCGCCTCGGGAATCGAGTGGGTGACGAACAGAACGGTCTTGCCGGTCTTCTCCCACAGGCCGAGCAGTTGCTGGTTGAGCATGTCGCGCACGATTTCGTCGAGCGCGCCGAACGGCTCGTCCATCAACAAAAGGTCGGGGTCGAACGACAGCGCCCGGGCGATCGAGGCGCGCTGCTGCATGCCGCCCGACAATTGCCACGGGAACTTGTTGCCGAAACCGGCGAGGTTGACGAGTTCGAGGCCCCTGGCGACGCGCGCGTCGCGCTCTTTCTTGTCGAACCCCATGATCTCCAGCGGCAGGGCGATGTTGCGCGCGAGGCTGCGCCAGGGATAGAGCGCCGGCGCCTGGAACACGTAGCCGTAGGCGCGCTTCAGCCGCGCCTCGTGCGGGCTCATGCCGTTGACGCGGATGGCGCCGCTCGTCGGGTTCTCCAGATCGGCGACCGCGCGCAGCAGCGTCGTCTTGCCGCAGCCCGACGGGCCGATGAACGAGACGAATTCGCCGCGCGCGATCGTCAGGGTGACGCCGCTCAGCGCCTGCACCGGCCCGTCGCGCGTTTCGAAGCGCAGCGACAGGTCGGCGATGTCGATCACGCTTTGCGTCGACGCGACGGCGCGCTTCTTGGCGAGCGGCTCCAACATCTCAGCGCGCGACTCCCTTGGCGGCGCTGTGCGCCTTGAACTTGGCCAGCGCGCGCGCGTCGGCGGTGAACGGTTCGCGCTTGACGAAGCGGCCGCGGCCCGGCTCGGCCTCGACCTTGCCCTCGGCAGCGACGACGTCGCCGCGCGACAGGGTGAAACGCGGCAGGCCCTCGACCTTGACGCCTTCGAAGACGTTGTAGTCGATGACCGACATCTGCTTTTCGGCGTTGATCGTCTTCTTCGCCTTCGGATCCCAGACGACGATGTCGGCGTCGGCGCCGGGCAGAATCGCGCCCTTGCGCGGGTACATATTGAGGATGCGCGCGATGTTGGTCGAGGTGACCGCGACGAATTCGTTCATCGTCAGCCGGCCGGTGTTGACGCCGTAGGTCCACAGCACCGGCATGCGATCCTCGAGGCCGCCGGTGCCGTTGGGAATCTTGGTGAAATCGCCGAGGCCCAGCTCCTTCTGCCGCGTCGTGAACGAGCAGTGGTCGGTCGCCACCACTTGCAGCGACCCGGCGCGCAGGCCGTTCCAGAGATCGTCCTGGTTCTTCTTGTCGCGGAACGGCGGCGACATGACGCGCCGGGCCGCGTGGGCCCAGTCCTTATTGTAGTACTCGCTTTCGTCGAGCACGAGGTGCTGGATCAGCGGCTCGCCGTAGACCCGCATGCCGAGGGCGCGAGCGCGGGCGATCGCTTCGTGCGCGGCGATGCACGAGGTGTGGACGACGTAGAGCGGCACGCCGGCCTGGTCGGCGAGGATGATGGCGCGGTTGGTCGCCTCGCCCTCGACTTCCGGCGGGCGCGACAGCGCGTGGCCTTCGGGTCCGGTGACGCCCTTGGCGAGATAGTGCTTCTGCAGCGCCGCGACGAGTTCGCCGTTCTCGGCGTGGACGAGCGGCAGCGCGCCGATCTCGGCGCAGCGCAGGAACGAGGCGAACAGCTCCTCGTCGTTGACCATCAGCGAGCCCTTGTAGGCCAGGAAATGCTTGAAGGTCGTCACGCCGCGCTGCACGACCTTGGCCATGTCCTCGCGCACCTTGTCCGACCAGTAGGTGATGCACATGTGGTAGGAATAGTCGGCGGTCGCGCGCTCGGCGCGCTTGTCCCAGTCGGCCAACGCCTCCATCAACGGCTGGCCGCGGCCGGGAATGACGAAGTCGACGACCATGGTGGTGCCGCCGGAGAGACCGGCACGCGTCCCGTGCTCGTAGTCGTCGGCCGAATTGGCGCCCATGAAGGGCATGTCGAGATGGGTGTGCGGATCGATGCCGCCGGGCATGACGTAGCAGCCGGAGGCGTCGAGTTCCTTCGCGCCCTTCAATCCCGCGCCGATCGCGGCGATCGAACCGCCCTCGACCAGGACGTCCGCGGCGTAGCTGCGATCGGCCGCGACGATCGTTCCGCCTTTGATGACGAGCGACATGATTGACTCTCCTCTTGCGTTTGCGCCGTCCCAGCCGGCGCGCGGGGCGGCGATGACGGCGCGCGTTTCCTCTTTGCCGTTCGGGCGCTGATTACGCCACGATCTCGGCCTTTTCCAACACGGCGTGCATCAGCACGTTGGCGCCCGCCGTCGACCATTCCTGCTTGATGTCCTCGCTCTCATTGTGGCTGACGCCGTCGACGCAAGGGGTGAAGACCATCGACGTCGGCGCGATGCGCGCGATGTAGCAAGCATCGTGCCCGGCGCCCGAAACGATGTCGCGATGCGAATAGCCGAAGCGATCGGCGGCGCGGCGCACCGCGCCGACGCACTCCTCGTCGAAGGGGACGGGCGCGTAGTAGAAGACCTGCTTGAGATCGTAGGACAGACCGATCTTCCCCGTGATCGCCTTCACCCCTTCGTGCAGCGCCGCGTCCATTTCGCTCAAGGTCGCGTCGATCGGGTGCCGGAATTCGCAGGTCATGAACACTTCGCCGGGGATGACGTTGCGCGAATTGGGATAGGGATTGAGCATGCCGACGGTGGAGACGGCGAGCGGCGCCTTGGAGAGGCCGATCGCGTTGACGAGCTCGACGATGCGCGCGGCGCCGAGCAGCGCGTCCTTGCGGCGCGGCATCGGCGTCGAGCCGGCGTGGCTCTCGAAGCCGGTCAGGCGGATTTCGTACCAGCGCTGGCCCTGGCCGTGGGTGACGACGCCGACGTCGTACTTTTCGTCCTCGAGGATCGGCCCCTGTTCGATGTGAAGCTCGAAGAAGGCGTGGACCGGCCGCCCGCCGACCGGCTCGCTGCCCTTGAAGCCGATGCGCTCGAGCTCGTCGCCGAGCTTCTTGTTCTCGCCGTCGAGGCGTCCATAGGCGAATTCCTTGGTGTAGACGCCGGCGAAGACGCCCGAGGCGATCATCGCCGGCGCGTAGCGCGAGCCCTCTTCGTTGGTCCAGTTGGCGACCTCGATCGGGCGGCGCGTCTTGATCTTGAGGTCGTTGAGCGTGCGCACCACTTCGAGCGCGCCGAGCACGCCGAGCACGCCGTCGAACTTGCCGCCGGTCGGCTGGGTGTCGAGGTGGCTGCCCATCATCACCGGCGCGAGGTCGTCCTCGACGCCCGGGCGGCGCGCGAACATGTTGCCCATTTCGTCGACCTTGACCGTGCAGCCCGCCTTTTCGCACCAGGCGCGGAACAGTTCGCGCCCCTGCTTGTCGACGTCGGTGAGGGTGAGGCGCTTGCAGCCGCCCTTCGGCGTCCCGCCGATCTTGGCCATTTCCATCAACGCGTCCCACAGCCGCTGACCGTTGACGCGCACGTTCGACAGGTCGGACATTCCCCCGCTCCGCATTGAAAGACGGCCAACGCTATTATGAATTTGACCAAATGGTCAAATGCCGTAATTCTGCGCTCCGGCCGCCCAGTTTTCGGGCGCCGTTCGAGACGCCGATGGACAAATCGATCGCCAAGCCGAGCATACGCGAGGAGAACGAACGCGCCATCCTTGCGGCGGCCGAAGCGGTGTTCGCCGAGCAGGGCTTCGGCGGCGCGACGATGGCGGCGATCGCGGCGCGGGCCGGGGTCCCCAAGCCCAATGTCCACTATTATTTTCCCACCAAGGAGCGGCTCTATCGCGCGGTGGTCGAGCGCGTGCTGACCGCCTGGCTCGAAGCCGCCTCGTCCTTCGACACCAGCGAGGATCCGACCGACGCCCTGACGTCGTACATCGGGGCGAAAATGGACCTCGCGCGCACCATGCCGCTGGGATCGCAGATCTGGGCGAGCGAGATCATGCGCGGCGCCCCGGTCATCCAGGATTTTCTCGACACCGCGCTGACGCAATGGGTGCGCTCGCGCGAGCGCGCGGTGAAGAAATGGATCGCCGCGGGCAAGCTCAAGCCGATCGAGCCGAGGTTCCTCTTCTACATGATCTGGGCGACGACCCAGCAATACGCCAACGCCGCGCACGAAATCGCGACGCTGGAGAAGGGCCCGCTCGACGACGAGGCGTTCGAGCGGGCGAAACGGCAGGTGGTGGAGACGATTCTGGGCGGGGTGGTGGCGCGGTAGGGGCTCGGCTCGGGCCGCTTTTCCCCGCCCGGCGACGACCTGCGCCAAGGCGGTGGCGCGCGGTGGTCGCGCACGAAAATCGCCTCGCTCAGGCGATGACGAGGCGCAGGCTCTTGGCGCCGTCCTTGACGGCGAGCGTCGAGAGGCGTCGGTCGAGCGTGGCCAACATGCCGCCCTTCGAGGCGGCGAGAGCCAGAAGATAACTGTCGGTGATCTGTCCCGGCGTCAGGATCGTGGCGGCGGCGAAGCGCGCCGCGTCGCGTAGGCTGATGTCGTCGGGCCAGAAAACATGCCCCCGCAGGCTCGCCAATCGGGCGAGGAGCTTCACGGCTTCCGCCGGCGTCGCTACGGCGTTGGGATATTTGGGATTGGCGACGATCCGCACGAGGCCGTTCTCGGTGATCGGGCAGGTCGCCCATCGCTGCCGGCCTTCGCGCGCGAACCAGGCGTGCGCCGTCTCGTGGCTGACGTGCGAGCCGTCGACGAGGGCAATCAGGACGTTGACGTCGAGGAGAAACGTCACGGCGCTTCGTCGCGAAGGGCGTTGACCATCTCGAGCGTGACGCGCACGTCGGGGTTCTTCGGCTGCAGCACCGGCACGCCGCCGCGCGAGCGCACGCGAACGGGCTTGCGAAGGCCGCTCCTGGCCAGCTCGGAAACGACCGCGCCGGCCGTCTTGCCTTGCTCCTTGGCGATGGCCTTGGCGGCGGCCAGGACGTCGTCGGCGATATCCAAGGTCGTGCGCATCAAACATCTCCGCATCACGCATCAGATATAGCGGCGAGTCGCTGCGGTTTCAAGGCCGCCCGCCTCTCTCTCTCTCTCTCGCTATTCCCCCGGCGCCGCCCGGCGATGGCGCGCGCGGCGCGAGAGGCGCTCGTGGCCCCATTCGCGCAGCCGCTGGAACACGACGTACAGCATCGGGATCAGGAAGACGCCGATCGAGGTCGCCGCGACCATGCCGGCGAACACCGACGTGCCGACGTCGCGCCGGCTGATCTGCGCCGCGCCGTGCGCGACGACCAGCGGCGCCAAGCCGAACACGAAGGCGAGCGAGGTCATCATCACCGCGCGAAAGCGCATGCGGGCGCCGAGCGCCGCGGCGTCGCCGATCGCCAAGCCCGACTCGCGCTGCTCCTTGGCGAACTCGACGATCAGAATGCCGTTCTTGGCGGCCAGCGCGATCAGCACGACGAGCCCGATCTGCGCGTAGAGATCGAGGGTCAGCCCGGCGACGAGGACGCCGATGTAGGCGCCGAACACGCCGACCACCACCGACAGCAGCACCGAGATCGGGATCATCCAGCTCTCGTAAAGCCCGACGAGGAAGAGATAGGCGAAGATCACCGCCATGGCGAGGATGGGGCCGGTCTGACCGCTCGCCTCGTGCTCCTGGTAGGCGGTGCCGGTCCACTCGAAGGCGTAGCCCGGCGGCAGCGTCTTTTCCGACACCTGTTGCATGGCGGCGAGCGCGTCGCTCGAGGAGGCCCCCGGCGCGGGGCTGCCGTTGATGGTGACCGAGCGATAGTTGTTGTAGCGGGTGATGACCTGCGGCCCGGTGACGTAGCGCACTTGCGCGATCGAGCGCATCGGCACCATCTGGCCGGCCTTGTTGCGCACGTAGATCCGCCAAATGTCGGAGATGTCGCGCCGGTCGGCCGCCTCGCCCTCGATATTGACCTGCCAGGTGCGGCCGTAGAGGTTGAAGTTGTTGACGAAGAAGCCGCCGAGCGTCGACTGCAGCGCGGTGAAGACGTCGTCGACGACGAGGCCGAGCGCCTGCGCCTTGTCGCGGTCGATGTCGAGATAGACCGACGGCGCGCTCGTGGTGAAGGTGGAGAAGACGCGCGCCAGGCGCGGGTCCTGGTTGGCGGCGGCGACGACGCCCTGCACGACGCCGCCGAGCTTGGCGGGGTCCTGTCCCTCGAGCGCCTCGAGCTGGTACTCGAACCCGCCGCTCGTCGACAGGCCGATGATCGGCGGCAGATTGAAGGGCACGACGATGGCGGTGCGGATCTGCTGCGCCTGGGCGAACATCCCACGGATCAGCGCCTGCGCCGAATCGGCCGCGCCGACTCGGTCCTCGAACGGCTTGAGCTTCGCCACGAGGAAGGCGGTGTTCGGTTCGTTGGCGCTGTCGAGCAGGGAGAAGCCGATCACGGCGAAGGTGTGCTGCACCTGCGGCATCGCGCGCAGCGTCTGCTCGATGGCGCGCACCGTCTCGCTGGTGCGCGCCACCGAGGCGCCGTCGGGAAGTTGCACGTTGAGGAAGAAGGCGCCTTGGTCCTCCTCGGGCAGGAAGCTCGTCGGCGTGATCTTCGACAGCCCGTAGCCGCCGAGCGCGAAGACCGCGATCGCCAGCAGCGACAGGACGGCGACGCGCACCAGCCGCCGCACCGCCGCCGCGTAGCCGTCGCGCACGAAGTCGATGCCGCGCAGCACCCTGTCCATGATTCTGTGCGGCGGCTCGTGGCGCAGCACCAGCGCGCACAGCGCCGGCGACAGCGTCAGCGCGTTGAGCGCGGAGATCAGCATCGCGGCGCTGATGGTGACCGCGAACTGGCGGAAGAGCTGGCCGGAAATGCCGGGAATGAACGCCACCGGCACGAACACCGACAGCAACACCAGGGTGATGGCGACGATCGGGCCGGTGATCTGGTTCATCGCCTTGATCGTCGCCTGCGCCGGCGTGAGATCCGGCTCCTCCATCAGCACGCGCTCGACGTTCTCGACCACGACGATGGCGTCGTCGACGACGATGCCGATAGCGAGCACCATCGCCAGGAGCGACACCGTATTGGCGGAGTACCCCATAGCCAGCAGCACGGCGAAGGCGCCGATCAAGCTGACGGGGACCGCGACCGCCGGGATGATCGTCGCGCGCAGGTTGCCGAGGAACAGGAAGACGACGGCCACCACCAGAGCGAAGGCCTCGGCCAGCGTCGTCAGCACTTCGCGGATCGTGTCGCCGACGAACACGGTGGAATCGAAGACGACCTGCGCCTTGAGGCCGGGGGGAAAGCGCGCGGCGAGCCGCGCCATGGCCTGATCGACTAGGCCGGCGGTGCGCACCGCGTTGGCGTCGGGGGTGAGATAGAGCGCGACGCCGACCGCGGGTCTGCCGTTGATGCGCGTCTGCACATCCTCGTTCTGAGCCCCCATTTCGACGCGCGCCACGTCGCGCAGGCGCACCACCGAACCGTCGGGGTTGGCGCGCAGGACGATGTCGCCGAACTGCTCCGGCGTCGTCAGCCGGCCCTGCGTCTGCACGTTCATCTGGAACTGCTGGTCGTCGCCGACCGGGCGCGCGCCGATGCGCCCGACCGGCGCCTGGACGTTCTGCGCCTGGATCGCGTTCACCACGTCGGAGGGCGATAGGTTCAGGCTGGTCAGGCGCTGCGTGTCGAACCAGACGCGCATGGAGTAGTTGAGCCGGCCGAACAGCAGCGCCTGGCCGACCCCCGGCACGCGCGAGAGTTCGTCGAGGACGTTGATCGTGGCGTAACTGGTGATGAAGACCGGGTCGAGCTTGCCGTCGTCGCTGTAGAGCGACATGAACCGCAGCACCGCGGCCGAACGCTTCAGCACGGTCAGGCCCTGAAGCTGCACCTCTTGCGGCAGTTGCGCCAGCGCGCTCTGCACCCGATTGTTGACGTTGACGGTGTCGGTATCGGCGTCCGTCCCCGGCAGGAAGCTGACCGTCAGGTTGTAGCTGCCGTCGTTGCCGCTCGTCGACTTCATGTAGATCATCTTGTCGACGCCGACGATCTGCGCTTCGAGCGGCTGGGCGACGGCGGCCTCGACCACCGCGGCCGAGGCTCCGGGATAGTTGGCGGTGACCTGGACCCGCGGCGGCACGATGTCGGGAAACTGCGCGACGGGAATGCGGGTGATCGAGATCAGCCCGGCCAGGGTGATGACGATGGCGACGACGATGGCGAGCCGCGGGCGGCGGACGAAGACGGCGGAGATCATCGCGTCGCGTCGCGGCTGAGGAGCGACTGCGTCGCGCTCGCGCCGCCGGCGCTCGCCGCGGGAGCGGGCGCGACGAGCTGGCCCGGGCGGACGCGCTGGACGCCCTCGAGGACGACCCGTTCGCCCTCGACGAGGCCGTTCGAGACGACCGCCAACTCGGGCGAGGGCGAGGACGGGGCGAGCTCGATGCGCCGCTGCTGCGCCTTGTCGTCGGCGCCGACCACGAAGACATAGTCGCCGCCCTGGTCGGTGAGCACCGCGGCGCGCGGGATGGTGAGGGCCTCGACCGGCTGCGCGTCCTCGAGGATCGCAGTCACTAGCTCGCCGTCGACCAGCCGGCGCGCGGTGAGGTCGCTCTTCGCGTCGGACAGCACGGGGTTGGCGACGACCGCGCGCAGGGTGATCGTGTCGGTGCCGGCGGCGACGGTGTTGTCGAGGAAATCCAGGGCGCCGGCCTCATCGTACATGCGCCCGTCCGGCAGCCGGATCTTGACCACGATCGAGCGGAACCCGCCCTTGGCGGCGGCGCTCTCCATCAGCGCGATCACGGTGCGCGCCGCGACGGGAAAGACGACGTCGATCGGGTCCTGGCTGACGATGGCGGCGAGCACGCCGGAACTCGGGGTGACGTAGTTGCCGACGGTCACCGCGGTGCGGCCGATCTTGCCGTCGATCGGCGCGCGGATGTCGGTGTAGCCGAGGTTGATCTTGGACTGCTCGAGCTGCGCCTGGGCGCCCGCCATCTGAGCCTGAATCGACAGCTGGTTGGCGAGCGCGGCGTCGACGGTCGACTGTTGTCCGGCCGGCGTGTTGAGCAGCGTCTTGGCGCGGCTCAACGTCAGTTCGGCGTTGCGCAGTTGCGCCTTGTACTGGTCGACCACCGCCTGCTTCGCCTCGACGTCGGCTTGGAACGGGCCCTGCTCGAGGCGGTAGAGCAGGTCGCCCTTCCTGACTTCGGCGCCCTCGGTGAAAAAGCGCCCGTCCAGGAACGCGGCGACGCGCGCGACGAGATTGACCCGGTCGGTCGCCTGGATGCGCCCGATGTACTCGCTCGAGGGCGTGATCGGCTGGCGCGCGACCGGCACGACGCCGACGGCGGGCGGCCGCGCCGGCTCCTGCTGGGCGCCGGCGGCGACGGGCGCGGCGCAGAGGGCGAGGGCGAGAAGAATCCGGGACCACCGTTCGACCAGCATGCCGCCCTTCCTTGCCGCCGGCGCCGCCGCGGGATTGCAAGACGTTGATCTCTTAACTGGAATCAAGCGTCGGCAAAACCTCGGTCGACAAAGCTCGCGACGAACTTCGCCTCGTGCCGGATAGGAAGACATACGGTCCCGCGCAGTCCGTTCAACCCCCTGGCGCTTCACGATGTCGCGCGCGGGCCGGAGCTCTCAGCGGCCCTACCGTCCCGGATACCAATATTCCGCCTGCGGCTTGGCGCGGTCGAGCACCACGAACTGATCGGCGAAGACGCGGTAGGGGTAGCTCCATTCGCCGTCGGGCCATTGCACGCGGATTTCGGCGCGCTCGGCCGTGCCGAGGCCGACATGGATCCAGCCGGCGTGGCCCGAGGCGTCGCCGCCGCCGACCTGCACGGTGCGGATCAGCGTGCGCGTGCCGATCTTGACCGCGATTTTCGCGCCGACCGCGTCGCGGTTGGGATTGGGCTCGACGAGGCGGATTTCGCTCCAATTGCCCATCGGCTTCACCCCGCCGGCGCCGTCGTCGGCGCCGAGATTGCGGAACAGACTCGCCGACCCGCTGCGGTTGACGGCGAGGATGTCGAGCATGCCGTCGAGATTGAAATCGGCGATCAGCGCGCCGCGCCCCTGCCGGTCGAGCGCGATGCCCGCCAGGTCTCCGGCCTCGGCGAACTTGCCGTTCCATTGCCCGAGCAGCAGGTTGTCGGGATCGAAGGCGGCGAAGTCGGGCATCTGCGCGAGATTGCCCTTGGAGATGAACAGGTCGAGCAGACCGGCGTTGTTGAAATCGGCGAATTCGGCCTGCCATCCGGTCGAGGGGCGCCGGTCGCCGCCCGCGTAGGGAATGTGCGCGGTCGCGCCGACTTCGCCCGCAATGTCGCGATAGACGGGAAACTCGCCGCGGCCGGCCTCGTCGGGGTCGAGCTTCTGCAACTTGGTGTCGCCCATCGAGGTCAACGCATATTGCGGGAAGCCCGAGCCGTCGACGTCGCCCTCGGCGATGCCCATGCCGAAGATCGAGACATACCGCCAGCCGTCGGCGCGTCCGTAGAGGCGCGGCGTCTTGCCGGGCTCGATTCGCCACATCTGCTCTTCGCCGCCGCGATAATATTGCCGGTCGTTGGAGACGCGCAGTGACGGCGTGCCCGAGCGGTTCCAGTCGGTGAACAGCATCGACAGCGCGCAGAAGCCCGGCGCCAGCGGCGTGCGCTGGGAGTAGTCGGGCTTGTCGCCGGGTTGCGGGCGATAGAGCGAATTCTCTTCGCAGGTGCCCCATGGCGAGCCCGGCGCGTTGCGGTCGACGTAATGGCCGATGGCGAAGGTCGGGAATTTCTGGCCCTTCTCCCATTCGGCGGCGAACGACGTCGTCCAGCCGGCGTCGCCGTCGAAGCCCCATTCCTTGTTGGCGAGCGTGAACGCGCAGTCGGGCCCGCCTTTCAGCAACAGGTTGGTCCCCACCCGCAGCACGAACAGATCCATATGGCCGTCGCCGTCGATGTCGATCGGGTAGGCGCCGATGACGTTGTCGAGCAGGCTCGGGTCGGCGCCGATGTCGAGCGGCTTCTCCTCGAACTTCAGAGGCCCGCCGGCCTTGGATTTGTTGACGTAGAGCTTGGCGCGGTTCTTGCCGCCGGCGAGGAACACCGAGGGGAAGCCGGAGCCGTTGCAGTCGAACGCCGCGCCGCCGCCGCCCACGAAGAACTCCCACGGGCCATCGTAGACGCTGTTGATTCCCGCCGCGAGCGCTTCCTCGTGGAAGATCGGCACGTCGCCGAGCGGCTTCGCGCGGGGGTCGTCGGCGTGGGCGGGGGCCGCGGCGCAGGTCAGCGCGCCGAAGAAAACGACAACGCCGAGGCGGAAACTCCCCCGGCCCCTCACCCTGCCTCTCCCCGTAAACGGGGAGAGGGGAAGAAAGGCGCCGCGCGCTCCTCTCCCCGCGAGCGGGGAGAGGCAGGGTGAGGGGCCTGGGGATTGGCCGCGGTCGGCAAAGATACGGGGCAAGGTCACTCGCAACGCTTCCATCACGGCGCCTCGATGATGAGCGAGCGCAGGAACGCGATCACGCAGTCCCGCGTCGGCTTGTCCAGCGCGAGATAGGCGTCGCGCGCGAAACGCGCCTGGCCGCCGTGCGCGGCGATGACTTCGTCGAGCATGCGGAAATCGCCGCGATGGCCGTAAGGCGCGGTCGCGCCAACCCCCCACAGGCGCGCCGTCTGGAACACGTCGCGCTCGACGAAACGCTGCGCCTGCAATTCGTTGCCGAGCGCGTTGACCTGGTCGTCGACGACGAGGTGGCGCTTGAGGTCGCTGTAGAGCGGGATGAGCCACTCGCCCTTGTCGTTCTTGATGAGGCGGCGCGCGAACGGCTGCTGAGCGAGGTCGATCACGATCGGCTTCTTGACCTCGCCGGCGCGTAGCGTGCCGGCCATGTCGTAGGGCGCGGGATCAGTAAAGACGAGAGATTTCAGCGGCAGGGCCGGAACGTGGCAGGACCCGCAGCCCAGCGACGCGAATTGCTTCGCGCCCGCGGCGGCGGCGGCGCGCCAATCCTCGGGCAGGTCGGCCTTGACGGTCGGCGGCGGCAGGGTCGCCTGGAACGCCACGAGCGCGGAAACGTCACCCTCGCTCACCGCATCGGGCACGCCGCTCTCGTCGAAGTCGTGGCTGCCCGTCCAGCGAACGCCGAAGCGCTCGACCGCCTCCATGCCCAGATGCGCGTTGAGGGCGTTTATGGTGAACTGCCTGAGCGAGGTGAACACGCCCTTGCGGCTGAACGGGCGCACGATGAGATCGGCGTCGATCCCGTCGACGCCGTCGAGATCGACGACGCCGTCGGGATGCGCGACGAGAAAGCCGTAACGCACGCCCTTGGCGACGAGGTCGGCGCGAACCTGCGCGCCGCCCGTGCGCGCCTGCGCGACGGCGTCGGCGCGGATCGCCTGCAAATCGGCGGTCATTTCGCGCCCGAGCATTTCGACGAGGCCGGCGCCCATCAGCGCGATCGTGTGCCTTTCGCTGGAAAACGACGGGTCGGTGTTGTCGAACTGCGCGCTCTCGAAGCCTTCGGAAACGAAGGCGTTGGCGACCACGTCGCCGCTGCCGCCCTCGATCGGGTCGTTGTGACAGCCGAAGCAGGAATCGGAGTCGGGGCCGCTGGTGCGGGTGAATGGGGGATTGACGCCGTTCTTGCGCCGGGTCGGGACGATCGCCTGCGTCGCCTTGGGACGGCCGGCGCCGTCGGCGGTGGTGAATTTCGACTTGAAGAGGACGCGGCCGCGCTCGATCAAGGCGGGGATGGCCGAGGCGCCTGCGACGGCGACCGCGTCGAAATCGACGTGCGAGGAAAAGACCTTCTCGTCCCAGCTCGCGCCCGGCGCCGCGCCGGCGCCGGCGAGCAGCGCAAACATCGCCATGGCTCCGAGGCTCGCGAACCTGCCCGTCACGCCGCTCTCCCTGCCGGCCGAACGGCGCTGGCGCTGCGTTCGGATCGCCTCGCCGCAATCTCGCCGCGGGCAAGGCTCTCGATACCGAATTCCCGGCGCGGCGTCGAGCCCGTCCGCAAACGTGTCCGCAAACGAATCTCGGGCGCGGCGCGGGCCTCGTTTCTTTCTAGTACACCTCGCCGGAAGTGCTGACTCCGTTTTTTTTTGCGATGCAAAGTCGGAGGTGAGTCCGGTTTGCCACAGGTAGGCGAAATCGGATTGGGATTTGGTCTGCGTGCGCGGTTTTG